>DXMX01000052.1:3492-13478 GCA_019413955.1 Collinsella sp. | reverse complement strand
AAACTCAAGGGTGTCGACGTCAAGACGCCCCAGACCAAGCTCGACGCCGCCAAGGGCGAGGCCGCTACTGCCCAGGCAGCTCTCGATAAGGCAAACGCCACGCTTGCTGACAGCAAGACGAAGGCAGCCGAGGCCGCTGCTCACAAGGCGAAGGCTCGCAGCGCCCGCGACGCCGCCAAGGTAAAGTCCGATCAGGCCAACGAGGCGTATGACAACGCTACCGCTTCGGTCAAGGACCTTGCCGCCAAGTGCGATGCCGCCAAGACGGATCTTGCGAACAAGCAGGGCACGCTTAACGATGCCAAGAAGGCCGACGACACTGCCCAGGCTAGCGTTGACAAGGCTCAGGCCGCAGATGTGCACGCCGCGACCGCTCTTTCGGGCGCCAAGCAGGCAGTTGCCGCCAAGACGCAGACCCTGTCCGACGCACAGGCGAAGGCCAAGGCCGCCGAGGACGAGCTTGCCACCGCAAACAAGGCCTTCGAGCGCTTCGCCGGTGCCCAGAAGGCGGTCGACGACGCCAAGGTCGCCTATGACGCCGCCGTCGCCGGTGTCGCCGATGCCCAGAAGCAGCTCGAGGCCGCCAACGAAGCCGTCGTCGATGCGAACTTCGAGATCGTCAAGGCCAAGGCCGAGCTTGCCAGCGATGAGGCACTCAAGGCCGATCTTGAGGCTGTCGACCACAAGGCCTCTCTTGCCGCGGGCACGACGGGTAACGAGAAGCTGGTCAAGCTGAACGCTGCCTACGCTCGCTATAAGGCCGCCGTCGATGCCGCTGCTGGTCTCAAGGCTGCTCTGAGCGATGCCGATGCCAAACTGTCCGATGCCAACGACGCCTATGCCGCCGCGCTTGCCGAGCTTAACGATGCTAAGGATGCCCTGGCTGCCGCACAGGCCGAGTACGACAAGTATCATCCCAAGGCTGAGCCGCAGGCCAAGCCTCAGGTTGCGCAGGCTGCTGCAAAGGCTCCTGTCGCCAAGAAGAAGGCAACGTCGGCCGCGCTCGCCCAGACTGGCGACAATTCCGCTCTTGCGGGCGAGGTGTTCGTCATCGGCGGTATCACCCTCGTGGCCGCTGGTGTGACGCTGAGCGATCGTCGTCGCAAGCACATGTAGTGATTCGGGCGTCGGCTCTGCAGTGAACTTCAATTCATAGCGGGACCGTCTCGATAGCCAAACGATAAGGCCGGCGCGCTGTCATACGCAGCGCGCCGGCCTTTCTTTGTTTCGATATCAAAAAGCCCGGTCGGTGGCCGCGAAAGCTACCGACCGGGCAAATCGTAGGCAATATGGTTGCTGTCGAGCAGCTGCTCAGCTTAGCCCAGCAGGCTCAGACCCACGGAGACAAACGCCAGGATAACGCCGACGATGGACTCGCCGCCGAGAAGGCCGCTGGCAACGACCAGACCCTGTTCCTGGAAGGCGGCGTCCTTGGCAGCCCTCTCCTCGTCCGAAAGACCAGCGGTGGCGTCGCGGTGGGCGGACCACTTGTCGTAGGCGAGTTTGACGCAGGAGCCCAGGAAAGCCGTGAGTGACATGTAGAACGGCAGGTACACGCCCAGGCCGATCATCATGGCCGGAATGCCGAGCCAGTACATGACGATGCCGGCGATAAAGCCGCCAACGAACCACGGCACGCTCGGGATGCCCGAGACCATGGTGGCGACGACGCTTGCCTGTGCGGCAACAAAGCTCTTGTCGGGGCCAAAGGCGTCCGGGCCATAGGCGGTGACGAGCGCGACCATGACGGCTGCGGCGACCAGGGCGCCCACGATGCCGCCGATGGCTTGGCCGATCCACTGCGCACGCGGGTTGGTGCCCAGCACGGCGCCGGCCTTAAAGTCGTTCATGACGTCGCCCGCAAGGCCGCACGCCACGGCTACGATGCCGGCGATAAAGAACAGTTTGACCTGCGCGATCTGTGCAAAGGCAGCCACGATGAGCATAACGATGAGGCCAAAGATCTCCATGGGGTCGATGCCCGTCTGGCCGCAGCTCTGCGCGCTCATGATGGTGGTGACAAAGGTGAACAGCGTCACGATGACGGCCGGAACGGGGCCAAGGTCGAGCACGATGGCGATGATCACGGCGATGGCGGCAGCGCCCAGGCCGATGATACCGGTGTCGAGCTTAAGGGAGCCCGAGATGAGCGATTGCTCGTCGGTGTCGGTGGAGCTGTCGGCGGCGAGGCCGCGGACGATACCGGCGACCTGCGGCAGGATGTCCTTGAGGACGACGGCGACGCCAAAGCCCATCATGAGGCCCATACCCAGGGACTTAACAATGCCCTGTGCGGTCATAACGTCAAACAGACCGGCAGCGGTGCCGCCTACAATGATGCCAAAATTGCCCAGCAGCGCGCCGGCAAACCAGAAGGCGACGGGGGCGAAGCCCACGAGGAAGCCGACGGAGAGCAGCATGGGCGAGTTGTAGATGCCAAAGGTCACGCCGGGGATGTTGAGTGTGCACAGCATGCTGGGCACCACGCCCAGGGCGTCGCGCAGCACGCTATAGATGCCGGCGATGGCCATGGAACCAAAGAGCTGCTTGCCGGTTTTGCCGCCAGCCTCGGTCGCGCGCAGGGTCTGAGCTGCGGCGTTGCCGGTGGGGAACTCAAGCGCGGCGTCTACGATAAAGTGACGGTGAATGAGCGCGGTGGCCAGCAGGCCCAGGATGGTGCCGGCGAGCGCCACGATAAACATGTCAAGCCAGCTGATCTGGTCGGCATAGCCCAGCATCCAGGCGCCCGGGATGGTAAACGCCAGGCCGCCGGCGACCATGGCGCCTGCGGACATGATGGTGTGGGTGACGTTGGCCTCGTTGAGGCTGGCGTTGCCCATGAGCTTAAGGAAGAACAGCGAGATGACGGCAGCGAAGACGATCGGCCAGGGGAGTGCGCCCATCTTGAGGGCGGTGTAGGCCGAGCTTGCCGTGATAATCACGCAGCCAAGGACGCCGATGACGACGCCGCGCAGCGTGAGTTGCCCGCGCATCGAGGCGCGGTTCGAGGGATTGCTCATATAGAACTCCTTTGCGTATATCCGCTTCCCCCGGGAGCGCCGCTACGGATACGGCGCGGGAAGTCGGGTTACCAAGGGCCGCCGCGTGAGCTCGCGCGCGACCGCGCACCAGTATAGCCGCAAGCTAGTCATTTTGGGATGACTGGTTTAGGTAGGCGATATACTGCTGGGCAGACGAAAGGAGCGCCGACGATGCTTAATGGGTGCGCATACATATTGACGGTCGACGTGGGTAACACGTTCATTCGCTTTGGTCTGTTTGCCGAGGATTCGGCTGCGGCGCAGGAATGCCCGCTTGCGACGTGCGAGATCACGACGCCGTCGAGCATCACAGCCGACGAAGCGCGCATGAGGCTCGCGCAGGTCATGTGCGCACTGGCAGCCGATGCGGGCATGCCGGGTGCACTCGTTCCCGCGGCCGCAGTGCTGAGCTGCGTGGTACCGGCGCTCGAGCGCCCGTGGAAGGCGGCGCTTTCCCGTACCTGCACGGGACGCGTGCTCACGGTGGGACCGGGACTTAAGACCGGCATGCCCGTCCACTACGACGACCCGGCCGAGATCGGCCCCGACCGCATTGCCGACGCCGTGGCGGCCCGTGCCGTCTACGGCTCTCCGTGCATCGTGATCGACCTGGGCACGACGACCAATATTGAGGTCATCGACGCGTGCGGAACCTTTGTGGGCGGCGTCATCGCGCCGGGTCTGGCGCTCGGTGCCCGGTCGCTTTCGGCCGCTGCGGCGCGTTTGCCGCAGGTCGAGCCTTCGGCGCCAACGCACGTCATCGGCCGCAACACGCGCGAGGCCATGCGCTCGGGCGTGGTCTTGGGCGAGGTGGCCCGTATCGACGGCATGCTCGACATGGTGCTCGCCGAGATGCGCGCGACCAAGGCCGCGGGGGAGGGCGACGTGCCCATCGTAATTACCGGCGACGATGCCGAGGCACTCGCGGCGTTGGTCGGCCACAGCCTGACGGTAGATGACGCACTGACGCTGCGGGGTCTCGCCGAGCTCTACCGCATCAACCAAAAGCCCCGCCGCGTGTAAAAGTGAGGGCGCCGGTGGGACAAACGCCCCCACCTTTCACCTGCTACAATGGGTCAAACTATTGCGATTACGGAGGTGTCTGCCATGTCGGACGATCTTCATCAAACTTCGTCAGGCAAGCGCCTGGACGTCATTAGCTGGGACGAGTTCTTTATGAGCGTGGCCATCGCCGCGCAGCGCCGCAGCAAGGACCCCAACACGCAGGTGGGTGCGTGCATCGCCAGCACCAACCACCGCATCCTTTCGGTGGGCTACAACGGTACACCCTCGGCGCTCAACGACGACTTTTTCCCGTGGGGTACGAGCGACGACCCGCTGCAGGACAAGCACAACTACGTGGTCCACGCCGAGGCCAACGCCGTGCTCAACTACCGTGGTTCGCTCAAGGACCTCGAGGGTTCCACGGTCTACGTCACGCTGTTTCCGTGCCACGACTGCGCCAAGATTTTGGCGCAGGTGGGCGTGGGCGAGGTTGTCTACCTGGACAACAAGTACGCCGACACCGATGATGGCCGTATCAGCCGCCGCATTCTTGACTCTTGCGGCATCAGCTACCGCCAGGTCATCGTCGATGTTCAGATTGGTACCGGGGGACAGGCTCGACAGTAATATGCGTTGTCGCTATCTGACGACGAACGCAGCTCAAAGAGCCCCGTCCCAAATTGACTACTCGTGAAAGTCGCGTCTGCGCGCATGGACGGCTCGTGAGCGGGTACATGGCTGTAGTAACATAGCTTCTGTCCGCGGGCGCGCCCGCGTTATTGTGAGAAAGGAGCCCCTGTGGCTGTTAACGAAGAGCTGCTTAAGAAGGTTCTTGAAGAGATTCGCCCCAACCTGCAGGCCGATGGCGGCGATATGGAGTATGTGGGCGTTGACGACGAGGGCGTCGTCAAACTGGAACTGCAGGGCGCCTGCGCCGGCTGCCCCATGAGCTCGCTGACCCTGTCCATGGGCATTGAGCGTATCCTGAAGGAGCATGTGCCCGGCGTTACCCGCGTCGAGCAGGTCAATGCTTCCGGCGAGGCCGAGGACCTGTACGACGAGTACGCGCCGTTCTAAGATGCGAAAGCTGCGGACGACATGCTCCGCATAGACGTTACGCCCAGATATGCGGCTGCGAGCGCAAGGCCCGCGGCCGCATTTGTATGTAGGGAGCAGGGGGATCGATATGCTCAACGACCTCTACCATATGCTTGACCCCGTCGCGATCTCGGCGGGCCCCATCACGATCTACTGGTACGGTCTGGCCTATGTGGTCGGCGCCCTGCTTACGGCAGTCGTCATGTATCGCACGCAGCGCCGCTGGGGCTTCAACATCACGATTGATGACCTGACGAGCGTCGTGGTCGGCGCGGTCTTTGGCCTTATTATCGGTGCGCGCCTGTTCTACGTCGTCTTTTACGGTGATGGCTACTATTGGGCCCACCCGCTCGAGATCTTTGCCACCAACGAGGGCGGCATGAGCTTCCACGGTGGCCTGGTCGGCGGCATCTTGGGCGGCATCATCGTGTGCCGCATGTATAAGCTCGACGCCTGGACCATCGCCGACCTTGCCGTTATCGGTGCTCCGCTGGCGCTGTGCCTGGGACGTTGCGCCAACTTCGTGAACGGTGAGCTGTGGGGTAAGCCGACCGATCTGCCCTGGGGTGTGGTCTTTGGCGGCACCGCGGGCGACATGCCGCGTCATCCCTCCCAGCTCTACGAGGCGTTTCTTGAGGGCATCGTGCTCTTTTGCATCCTGCAGGTACTCAGTCGCAAAAAACCGCTGCTGCCCCAGGGCACGTTTATGGGCGTGTTTGTGATGGGCTACGGCATCGTCCGCTTCCTCGTCGAGTTCGTGCGCGTGCCCGATGCCCAGCTGGGCTATCTGCTGGGCGGTGTCATCACCATGGGTCAGCTGCTGAGTTTGCCGCTCGTGATTGCCGGCCTGGTGCTCATCATCTTCGCCCGACACCGCAATCGCCCCCAGCGCATCTACCTCGACGCCTAACCAAGACCACCACAAAGGGGACAGGCACTTTTGTGGTGGTCTTGCCGAGTTTGATAGGTTTCTAGAAAGGCTTTTGGACTGTGAAGGATTCCGACCTCTCCACAACAGCTGCGCGCGACGCCGCTCGCATTGTTTGGTTTAAGCGCTACCCCGCCAAGCAGACGCTCATCGCATTTCTGCTCGCGCTGTTGGCGACCACGGCGTTTTCCATCGATCCCGCGCCGGTCTCGAGCAACGCAGTCTTGGCGATTGACCCCAAAGCCTCGGGCATGCTGTACGTGTGCTACGAGGTGCTCCTCTCGTTTGCCGGCCATACCGACGCGGTCATGCTGCTTGCGCTTGCCTGCCTGCTCACTCTGCCGTTTCGCTACGTATTCTTTGGCCGCGGCGATGCTTGGCGTCCTTCGGTGATCCTTCCGTCGCTGTTCTTTGCCGTCTGCATGGTGTTTGGCCGCAGCTACGACCTCACCGATTCTGCCGAGATCGTACTCGGCGACAAGGCTCGCATCATCTGCGCCTGGATAGGCGGTGCGGGCTGGATGCTCTTGGCGGTCGTTGCCTTCTACCTGGCTTTTGAGTGTCTAGATTGGCTGAGCTCTCGGCGCATTCCGTTTTCCGAAGCGCACTTTGGCCGCGTATGGCGTGTGGCTCACGCCGTGCTCTCGGTCCATCCCTTTGCCGGGCCCTTCCTGGTGCTTATGGTCGCCTGGGCGCCCACGCTCATCGCTTCGCTGCCCGGCCTTTTTATGGGAGATACGGGTGCGCAGATTCGCCAGTGGTTCAACTACCCCAACGGCACGAGTGACTACCTGCGTCTGCTCAACCCCAACGTGCTGCTCAACGGGCACCATCCCGTGGTGCACACGGCTATCATCGGTTCGTGCGTCCAGCTGGGGCTTTCACTGTTCAACAGCGCCAACGCAGGTCTTGCCATCTACACCTGCGCTCAGTTCCTCATCACGGCCGCCTGCATGGCCTATTCCATCTCGTCGCTGCGCAAGCTGGGCGTGAGTCTGCCGGTCCGCGGCGTGATCTTGCTGTTCTTTGTGTTTATGCCCATGTTCTCCAACTACGCGGCCCTGCTTACCAAAGATGTGCTGTTTGCCGACGCGTTTTTGGTGCTGCTGGTACAGACCGTCAAGCTCGTGGCATGTGGCTTGCCCCGTCGTGATGCCAATGCCGAGCGTGCGGGCGAACAGAGGCCCGTGCTCTTTGCGCGCCATGACTGGCTGCTGCTCGCTCTGGGTGCCATGGGTTCCACGTTTCTGCGCAACGGCGGCCTGGTGTTTCCCCTAGCGGCATGCGTAATCGCGGCGGCGTTTTGCGCATGGGACGCGCATGTGGCTCGTCGCGCAGCCAAGCAGGCTGGTGCTGCGCCTTCGGGCTCCATCCCGCGTTTCCGCTGGATGGGAGTTCTTGCGGTGCTTGCACTCTGCCTTGCCTCTAATATGTACTTCACCAAGGTCTTTATGCCGGCACACGACATCACGCCTGGTTCCAAGCGCGAAACCCTCTCGATTCCGTTCCAGCAGACGGCTCGTTTCGTCCAAAAGCACGACGGCCTCAACTCGGGTGTCAACCCCACGGTTAAGGAGGACGGTACCATCGTGGAGGCTCCTTGCGACGGCTTGGTGACCGACGAAGAGCGTGCCATGATCGATCGTGTGCTCAAGTACGAGAATCTGGGCCGCCGTTACAACCCCGACAAGTCCGACGCCGTCAAGAACTGCTTTAACGAGTACGCCTCGCAGGAGGACATCGCTGACTATTTTGAGGTGTGGGCCCAGATGTTCAAAAAGGATCCCGAGTGCTATATCTCGGCGCTCATCAATAACTATTACGGCTACTTTTATCCGAGCGCGCGCGATGCCTGGGTCTACAGCACGGCGCATAGTGCCGAGATCATGGCGCGTCCCGACAACCTCAAGTACTTTGACTTCCATCCGGTCGATAGCAAGGTTGTGCGCTGGTGCGATCACCTGATCAACCTGTATCGCGTGGCAGTACAGCGCATCCCGTTTATCTCGCTCACCATGAGCTCGGCTACTTACGTGTGGATTATGATCGTCGTGGTGGTCTACCTGTTGCGCCGCCATTCGTGGCGCGGGCTGGCCATTTGGGTGCCGCTGCTGGGCGTGCTCGCCGTGTGCCTGATCGGCCCCTGCAACGGCTCGACCTATATGCGCTACCTGTATCCGGTCATCGCCTGCATGCCCTTTGCCATCGGCGCCACCATCACCCGTAGCGACCTCCTCTGGTCCTAATTTGGTGCAAAGGGGACAGGTTACTTTGCACCAAAGGGTGGCATCATCACGACGCCTTCATTTTGGGGTTTATCTCGCAGGCCAGTAGGTATATCATAACAACGTTTGTTTATATTGCCCGAGCATCTGCGCTGGGCTTTAGGTCGAAACCGATAGGAGACACGTATGTCCGGACACTCTAAGTGGGCCACAACCAAGCATCGTAAGGGCGCGCAGGACGCCAAGCGTTCCGCCCTCTTCTCCAAGCTCAGCCGCAACATCACCGTTGCTGCCCGTCTCGGCGGTGACCCGCTGCCCGAGAACAACGCCAGCCTCGCCGCTGCCGTTGCCAAGGCCAAGGCTCAGTCCATGCCCAAGGACAAGATCAAGTCCGCTATCGACAAGGCCTTTGGTTCGGGTGCCGATGCCGCCGTCTACGAGAACATCGTGTACGAGGGCTATGGTCCCGCCGGTGTCGCCGTCTACGTCGACTGCCTGACCGACAACCGCAACCGTACCGCCGCTGATGTCCGTTCCGCCTTCTCCCACGCTGGTGGCAACCTGGGCACCTCCGGCTCCGTCGCCTTCCAGTTTGAGCGCAAGGGCCAGATCGTCGTCGCCAAGGAGATCCTGGACGAGAACGCCAAGAAGGAGACCATGATCGCCAACGGTGCTGCCGGTGACGAGGATGAGTTCATGATGTCCATCGCCGAGGCCGGTGGCGAGGACTACGAGGATGCCGGCGAGGAGTGGATCGTCTGGACTGCTGCCAACGACGTCATGGCTGTCTCCAAGGCGCTCGAGGAGCAGGGCGTCCAGGTCAAGGGTTCCGAGACCACCATGGTCCCGACCACCCCGACCGAGGTCTCTGGTACCGACGCCAAGAAGGTCCAGCGCCTCATCGACCGTCTTGAGGAGCTCGACGACGTCCAGGACGTCTACAGCACCATGGACATGACCGACGAGGTCATCGCTGCCCTCGAGGAGGAGTAGCGCCAGCACGGATTGAGCCGTGCATATCTGGGCATAATGAAGCGAGCATGCAAGCCTCGTGGAATAGATGAGCCGGATCCGCGTGCGTAGAGCACCGGACCCGGCTCTTTTATAATGATGCGAACCGTTCTGCATTTCGAGAGCCGAGATTTGAAGGGAGCGCCGCGTGCGCGTACTCAAACGAGCCCTAGCGATCGTGTATCTTGCCGCCACCATCGTGGCACTGGGTACGCTTGTCTGCCAGTTTTGGGGGCCGTATACGTATCGCTTTATGCTGCTGATGCGCGACCCCATGCCGCGCATCGTCGTGACGGCGTGCGCCGGCGTCGTGGCGATCGGCGTACTGCTGAGCTTTTTCCGCCTGATGTTCGCCCGTCGCGAACCGTCCTGCGTGCATCCGGCGGGGGAGCGCAATATCGAGGTTACCCTTGCGGCGCTTTCTTCGTGCGCCAGGGTTGCTGCCGAGCGCGACGACCGCGTGATGGTCGAGCATGTCGAGGCTCGCGTCCAAGGCCCCGACGATTCGCACGTCCGTTTTAAGGTCGAGGCTATCGCGCTTGACGATAAGGACGTGGCATCTCTGGCTACCGCGATGCAGCAGCGCATCGAGGAAGCCTGCGATACCATGCTCGGCGCGCCGGGTACGACCGCGCGCGTCCGTTTTTTGCCGTCCAAGACTACCGTCCAGACCGTGGA
>DXMX01000052.1:0-3482 GCA_019413955.1 Collinsella sp. | reverse complement strand
ATGTGTATAAGAGACAGCTCGTACGCCGCGCCTGACGATTGACCAGAGCGCCACGTCGGCGAGCGAACCTGTTGATTCCAAAGCAGAGGCAACCGAGTTACAAGACGCGGCAGCCGCGGATTTTGACGAGGCTATGGGTCTCATCAAGGGTACGGGCGCTGCCATCTGGAGCTATGCTGTGCGTCATCCCAACACCACGCTCGGCGCCGTCGCCGGCTTTATCCTCGCCGTGTTGGTGCTCACGTTGGGCCTGTGGGACACGCTCGTCATTGCATTCTTCGTGCTGATCGGCGCCGTAATTGGTCAGATCCGCGACGGCGAGAACGGGATCGTCAACTTCTTCGGCCGTCTGTTTAGCGGCCGCTAATATGTATTCGACTGTCGCATCCGCGGCAGGCATAAGGAGGAACCATGGCTTTTAATACGAAGGTCGATGTAGCCGATACCGAGCTCGAGGAGAACGAGGCGGTCGTCGCCGAAGCTGAGGATGTGACGCTCGAGGATGAGGCTCTCGTCGAGGCCGAGTCCGATACGGATGAGGATGACGAGGAGGCGGACGAGTCCGAGGACTCGCTCACCTATTCCAACGGCGTGATCGAGAAAATCGTCGCCATGGCCACCCGCGAGGTGCCGCACGTTCTGGGCATGAAGGGTAACCTCATGCACTTTGTGCAGGAGCAGTTTGGTGCCGAGAACCTGACCAAGGGCGTGACGGTCGAGGTCACCGATGACAATCGCGTGGTCGTCAACATCTCCGTCATCATCGAGTACGGCGCCTATGCGCCCGCGATCTTCGACGATGTCAAGGCGCGTGTCACCGAGCGCCTTGCCGCGATGACCGGCCTTGAGGTGGCGGGCGTCAACCTGCGCATCGAGGATGTCATCACCCCCGAGGAGTACGAGCACCGCACCAGCCAGCACGAATAACCTTCCAAAAGGGGACAGGTTTGTTTTGGCAGGTTTTATCTGCGAAAACGTTAAACGGCCGACCGCGCAAGCAAAAGCGTGGCCGGCCGTTTTTATACGCTCCCGATGTAGTCATACCGCTCGTCTAACTGGGGGTTGCAATCCCTACGTTCCGCGTTACTCTAATGGTCGCATTGTTTCCAAATTGTTAACGAGGGGTTGCCGTAATGGCCGACGAGCACGAAACAGAAAGCAAGGCATGGGCAATTGAGGCCGCTGCGGCAGAGGCGGCGTCGCGTGCTGCCGAGGAGGTGCATCGTCCTCCCGTAGTGCCGATGGAGCGCGTGGTCGATCGCGATGTTATCGAGCGGGGCGAGCGCGCTGGTCGCAAGCGCAGCCAGGAGCCGGGCTTTCCGCGCTTTTTTGCCGAGCTCAATTTGGGCCTGATCCTCACGGCCTTTGCCATCGTCGCGTTTAAAACCCCTAATCACTTTGCTTTTGGCGGCACCTCGGGCGTGTCGGTCATTCTGTCCACGCTGTTCCCGACCCTGCCCGTCGGCGTCTTTATGTGGATTATCAATGCGGTCCTGGTCGTTCTGGGCTTTATCTTTTTGGAGCGCAAGGCAATCCTGTGGAGTGTCTTTGCCTCGTTTGCGCTGTCCGCCTATGTTTCGCTGTTTGAGCTCTTTATTCCGACCGATGTCTCGATGACGGGCGATATGTGGCTCGACCTGTGCTTTGCCGTGATTCTGCCGGCGCTCGGCAGCGCCATCGTCTTTGATATTGGTGCCTCGACGGGCGGCACGGACATTCTCGCCATGATCCTCAAACGTCGCACGACGCTCGAGATTGGCCGCGCCCTGCTGTTGGTCGATATCGGCATCGTGACCATCGCGGCCTTCTTGTACGGTCCGCGCGTCGGTCTGTACTGCGTGCTCGGCCTGTTTGCCAAGACGCTCGTGGTCGACAAGGCCATCGAGAGCATTCACCTGCGCAAAGTCTGCACGGTCATTTGCTCCGAGCCCCTTAAGGTCGAGGAGTTTATCGTCAAGCATCTCAACCGTACGGCGACTATCAGCCGCGGCTACGGTGCTTTCTCGGGCAAGTGCGTGACGGTGATTATGAGCGTGCTGAGTCGTCGCGAGGCCGTGCAACTGCGTCGCTACGCGCGCGAGATCGATCCGGGTGCCTTTATCACGATTGTCGACAGCTCCGAGATCGTCGGCAAGGGTTTCCGCGGAACGAACTAACGCAGACGTATTCAACGAACCGCCTGCTGGCGCCGTGTACCTTGCAAATCGGTCATCTTTGAGTATTTGACCCCACATTGGGCAATAATGATGCTAAAGACATCGTTTGCGATCTAAGTGATTCGCTCAAGATACGAAGGGATGATTCTATGTTCTGCTCGCAGTGTGGCGCCCCCATGGGCGATAACGACAAGTTCTGCGGCGCGTGTGGTGCTCCTAATGCCGGTGCCGCTGGACCCGCTCCCCAGGGACAGCCTCAGCCCCAGCAGTTTGTTCCGCAACCGCCCGTGGCGAATGCGCCAAAGGGCTGTGTGGCTCAGGCGTTCCAAGATATGACCAAGACTCCGGGTGTGCTTCAGCGTGTATGCCAAATCGCGTTTTTGCCGGCGCTGATTTGCGTTGTGTCGGTGCTCGTGTTGTTTATTCCCGTTATTGGCGGCATTGCGGCTGCCATCGGCTTTTTGGCAGCTTGCATTGCGAGCGTGTGTGGTTCCGGCTTTGGTATCGAGTGGGGCCGTGATCTTTCGCTCAAGGTCGATGACGGCATGGACCGTCCACTCATGCGTTCCACGTCGTTTGGTCTCGGAGTCTTTTCGGGCGTTATTTCGGTCGTGCTCGAGGTTATCGCTGCCATTCCCGTTATCGGTGTAGTGCTTTCGCTGGTGGAGAGCGTGGTAATTGGCGCCGCGGGCTCGTATTCTTATTACGGCTCTTATGCGCTCGAGGCTGCGCTGTTTGGCTCGCTTGGCCTGCTTGTCCTGGCTATGATTGCCACGGCGGTCTTGGGGGTCTTCTTTAAGATGTTTGCCGACATCGCCGTGATGCACTTTGCGGTGACCGGTCGTGTGGAGAGCGCGTTTTCGCTTGATAAGGTCTGGGCGGCCTTTAAGAACAATAAGACCAAGCTGTTCTGCGCTTCGTTCCTCCCCGAGTTTTTGACGGGTCTGGTCGCTAACGTTGTCACTTGGATTCTGACGTTCGTCTTTGGCACCATTGCCTCTGTCGGTATGTATAGCTACTACTACCGTCCTACGGCTATTGAGGCGCTTGTTACCGGCGGTGGCATTACGCTCGTATTGTTCTTGGTGCTGACGGCGTTTGTCACGGTATTTCTCACGGTCTTTGGCAAGATGCTCAAGCACCGTGCCGTTGGCTATTGGGTTGCGCGCTACGCAAGCGAGTGGGCCGACGAGGACAAGGACGACGTACTGACTTTTGTGCTGCCGTTTGAGAAGAAGTCTGCTCCGGCTGGTTTTAGCGCCGACGTAGCGCCCGTATCCGATTCCGCTGCGGCGCCGGCGCCTGCGCCCGAGCCCGAGCCTGAGC
>DXMX01000051.1:8422-13525 GCA_019413955.1 Collinsella sp. | reverse complement strand
CGATGAAGCAAATCGATACGGCCCAGCTCGACATCACCGCCTGTCAGGTTCAAGCTGCCGAATATCACGCCCGTGGCTTCAACTGCGCACAGGCCGTCGCCTGCACGCTCGCGCCCGCCGTCGGGCTCGACCCCCAGACCGCCTTTACCCTCACCGAGGGCTTTGGCGCCGGCATGGGTGGCATGACCGAGACCTGCGGCGCCATCTCGGGCGCCGTGGCCATCATGGGCTTCGTGATGAGCGACGGCATGGAAAACCCCAAGACCAAGGGCCAGACCTACAAGCTGTCGCGCGAAATCGCCAAGCGTTTTGGCGAGAAGAACACGACGACCGTCTGCGGCACGCTCAAGGGCATCGGATCGGACAAGGGTCCGCTCCGCAGCTGCCCCGGCTGCATCGACGATGCCGTCGAGATCGCCTGCGATGTGCTAAAGCAGCTTGCCGAGTAAACAGCTGCGACATAAAACGGCGGCCGGCGCGCTTGGGATCTATCCAAAGCGCGCCGGCCGCCGTCGTTAGAACTCAGCAAATACGGGAGCGCTGACCTCAATCGCCTCGCGCCCCGCCATAAGCTCGCGCATCTTAGCGCAAAACGGCTCCTGCTCCCCCGTCTTAAACACTAAATGAACCGTCACGGCATCCGCGTAATCGGTATCCGAAACCTTGGCGCCCGAATCCTGCGCCAAGCGAAGCACCTGCTCATACTGCGGATAGGCCACGTGCACGTCAACCGGCACGACACTCGTCATCTCGACGATCTGCCCAGCCTCCCGAGCAGCTGCCACCGCCGCCTGCGTCGCCGCAGTATAGGCTCGTACCAAACCACCAGGCCCCAACAGCGTGCCACCAAAATAGCGCGTCACCACGCAGCAAACATTTTTGAGCCCTGCGCCGCGCAGCACCTCGAGTGTCGGCATGCCGCTGGTCCGACTCGGTTCACCATCATCGCTCTGGCGCTCGCGTCCATCGACCAAAATCCACGCGGGAACATTGTGTCGAGCGTCGTAATGACGCTTGCGAACGGTCTCGATAAAGGCATTCGCCTCATCCTCGGACTCAATATGGACTAGCTGGGCAATAAACCGGCTCTTGCGGTCCACATACTCGCCCGAAGCCTCAGTATTCGATTGCAGAGTAAAATAGCTGTCCAACAAAGCCCCTCAACAAAATAAAGCGCAGCAACAAACAGCCTCAATCATACGGCAAAGACAGCACCGTTGACCTCGCCAACAAGAACGGAAACGCCAATGATACCGTCACCAACAGCGAGAACCCGTCAGCGCGAGCAAGGTGCCTTGAAAGACAAGGGCATTGACCTTATGGTCATGCCCGAAGGCTTGAAAGGCAGATTGCCGCGCTGACGGGTTCGCAGCGTCAACAAAGTGCTGAGTGGGCCGATAAGCCGGGTTCTGTCGTGAACGGTCATTTATCTTGTCTGCACGTTACCGTGCAGTTCCACGCACGCTACCCGAACGCGGACCGGGCCGGCCCATAGCGTTCCTATTCGCGCTTGCTCCGGATGGGGCTTGCCAAGCCGCCGTGTTGCCACGACGCTGGTGGTCTCTTACACCACCGTTTCAGCTTTTCCCTTTACGCCTTGCGGCGCAGGTGGGAGTCTTCTTTTCTGCGGCGCTTTCCGTCGGATCACTCCGCCCGGCCGTTAGCCGGCATCCCGCCCTCTGGAGCCCGGACTTTCCTCACGCGTACTGCAAGCAGCACATCGCGCGACCGTCTGGCCCACTCAGCAGTGCAAGAGTGTAACACACCGTTGCCGCAGGCAATGGCACAACGCAAACGCTCGACACGATAAACCAAGAACCGCCATGCGTTACAATGGTCCTGTCGATGGGCAACGTCGTCAGTCGAGACGCGACCGCGCTCCGCACCCCTCCGTCTACTCGGTGTGTTCCCGCCTCCTCCCCGAGGCGGGATGTCGGCATTTTTCATGCACCGACAACCCAATAGCAAACAGACAACCCGGGCAGCATTGCGCACGGATAGCATCGCGCGCCTCAGCAGCAAATGCAAAAAGGGACCCGTCCATTGCGGACGGATCCCTTAAAACAAGTGATCGTCAAACCGATTTACTCGGCGTCGGTCTCCTCGTCCTTCTTCTCGGAAGGAAGCGGGGTAACCTCGATCTCGACGCCCAGAGTCTCAGCAGCAGACTTCATGGACAGGGAGATGCGACGACGGTCGAGGTCGATCTCCATGACCTTGACCTGAACCTTGTCGCCCACGTGGGTGACCTGAGAAGGTTGGTCGACGTGCTTGTTGGCCATCTCGGAGATGTGCACCAGGCCCTCGATGCCCTCGCCCAGGTCGACGAAAGCGCCGAACGGGACAAGCTTGGTCACAGTGCCCTCGACGATAGCGCCGACGGGGTACTTCTTGACCAGTGCGCGCCACGGATCCTCGGTGGTCTGCTTGAGACCCAGGGAGATGCGCTCGCGGTTGAGGTCGACGTCGAGAACCTCGACCTCGACCTCCTGGCCGACCTTGACAACCTCGGAAGGATGGTTGACGTGGTTCCAGGAGAGCTCGGAGATGTGGATGAGGCCGTCGATGCCGCCGAGGTCGACGAAGGCGCCGAAGTCGACGATGGAGGAAACGGTGCCCTGGAGACGCATGCCAGACTTGAGCTTGGACAGAATCTCAGAGCGCTCGGCCTTACGGGACTCCTCGAGCACGACGCGACGGGAGAGGACGACGTTGTTGCGGTTGCGGTCCATCTCGATGACGCGAGCCTCGATGCGGGTGCCCATGTAGGAGGTGAGGTCCTTGACGCGACGGAGGTCGACGAGGGAAGCAGGCAGGAAGCCACGCAGGCCGATGTCGAGGATCAGGCCGCCCTTGACAACCTCGATAACCTCGCCTTCGACGTTCTCGCCGGAGTTGAACTTCTCCTCGATGCGGTTCCAAGCACGCTCGTACTCGGCACGCTTCTTGGACAGGACCAGACGACCGTCCTTGTCCTCCTTCTGGAGAACCAGAGCCTCGATGGGATCACCGAGTGCAACGATGTCTGCAGGGTTAGCGTCCTTGCGGATGGACAGCTCGCGGACCGGGATAACGCCCTCGGACTTGAATCCGATGTCAACGAGCACCTCGTCATGCTCGATCTTAACGACAGTGCCGTTAACGAGATCGCCCTCATCAAAGTCGGTAATCGTACCGTCGATGAGGTTGTTCATCTCCTCCTCATTGACATCGTCAAGAGAGAAAATGGACGAGTTCTGAATCTCACTCAAAGGTGGACCCCTTTCGAACTACGGGGCCCCGATTGCTAGGACCTACAGAAGGGTGCGACAAGCACACAACGTTTAGGAACACTCGGGAGCCGACAGATACTAATGTGACGCTTATGCAATCACGTTCGTATAGGTTACGGGGAAATGAGTTCGATTTCAAGCGTGAACTGCGATTTTTTACTCGTGTGGAGACTTTTTCGTAATCTTATGAACACACGTCTCCGCAACTTGACGATAACCAGCCAGGCATTCGGCTTTGGGGTAAAGTATCCGGAGCCAACGACTCTAGATCAAATTTACGAGAAAGGTGCCCGCGTGCTCAAAGCAGTCGTTTTCGATATGGACGAGACGCTTCTTAGCATCAACCTCAACGCGTTCATCCTTCGCTATTTTAAGGATGTCTCATCGATGCTCGCGGATATCGGGCACCGCAGCCGCGGTGGCACGATGGCGCGCCTCGGCACCATCCTGGTCGACCTCAACGCCAATCGCCGCAGCGGCACGGACAACCGCACCAATCTTGAGTTTTACCAAGAAGAGGTCGAGCGCCGATGCGGGATCTGCCTCTCCGATCCCCTCATCTACGAGGCGTTTACCTACTATGACCGCGAAGTTCTTCCGTACAAGAACGACGATGTCATTAACGCCCACGCCATGCCGGGCGCACACGCCGCGCTCCAGGCCGTACAGGACGCAGGGCTGCGCTGCGCGCTCTTTACCAACCCCAGCTTTCCCCAGGGCGCCATCGAGTGCCGCATGGGTTGGGGCGACCTGGCCGACGCTCCCTTTGAGCTCGTCACGCACATGGGAAACACCACCCGCTGCAAGCCCGATGCCACCTACTATCTAGAGCAGCTTCAGGTGATGGGGCTCGAGCCGCACGAGGTCCTTATGGTGGGCAACGATCCCAAACGCGACTTCCCGTCCCCCGATTGCGGCATCCAAACCGCCTTTGTGGGCCAGGGCAAGCCCAGCCGAGCCACCTGGCGCGGAACCATGGAAGACTTCGCCCGCGACTTTAACGCCGTAATCGAAGCCTTCTACGAGCACCAAATAGCCGACGAACTGTCGTAGGACCCCTCCCTCGCTCCAAACAAAACAACGCCACAGGTTGAGCATAAGTCAGCGAAAACGCCCCTAAGCGAGCAATGTGCCTTGAAAGAGGAGGGCATAGGCCTTCTGGCCATGCCCGACGATTGAAAGGCAGATTGCCGCTTAGGGGCGTTTGCAGCGTCGACTGGTTACGCGGTTTGGTAAAACCGCGTAACTAGCACACCTGGGTTTTGCCGATCATGATGTTGAGGATCTCGATGTCGGTGTCCTTCATGCCCACGCGGCCCACGTAGCCCATGCTGGCAATCGTCTGCTCGACGGTATCCTGAATGAGACCCTCGCCGGCGCGGAAGCCGCGGCCCTGCATGGCCATATCGTGGCCCAGAATCGCAGCATCAACGGCAGCGGAAATCTTAGCCGCGCAACTCGCCTTGGCGCCATCGCACACGATGCCGCCAACGTTGCCGAGCGTGTTCGAGACTGTCGCGCCGATCTGCTCGCGCGTGCCGCCACACAGCCAGGTAATCGCGGCGCCGGCGCCGCACGCGGCGCAAATAGCACCGCAAAACGCCGAGAGCGCACCAATATAGCTCTTGATATGCACGGCGATAAGATCGGACAGCATCACGGCGCGCACCAGGCGCTCGTGGTCGCAACGCAGGTACTCGGCATACTCCATGACGGGCAATGCGCAGGTAATGCCCTGATTGCCCGAGCCGCACACAATGGCGACCGGCAGCGCGCAGCCGTTCATGCGGGCGTCGGACCCGGCGGCCGCACGGGCACGGGCACGGCAGGC
>DXMX01000051.1:5353-8412 GCA_019413955.1 Collinsella sp. | reverse complement strand
CATCGGCACGAGCACCCAGCAGCGTACGACCCACCTCGGCGCCCCAAGCGTGCGCAAGGCCCTCGGCACTGATCGCGCCATTCAGCTCAATCTGACGCTCAACGGCAGCGCGGGCGTCCTCAATGTCGCCGTCCTCGATAAAGTCAATGATGGACTCAATCGACATGGGCGTGTCGGCCTTATCCGCCGCACGCTCGGCCACCACGCGCTCGGCGCAGGCGGCACACTCCCCCGCCGACTTGCCGCACACCGGAATACCGTCGAGCGTATGGCACGTGACATTGGTGTGGTGATCGGTAATCTCGACGACCGCGGTATGGCCCCCGGCCGTCGCAGTCACCTTGATGTAGAGGTTGGGCACGCCCTCGACAAGCGACACATCGCAGTAGTCGGCGTCGGCGAGGAGCTCGACCACGCGTGCACGGTCTTCATCGTTAACGCTCTCGAGCACCTCGAGCGCGCTCTTGGTGTCGCCGCCCACGGCACCCAGCACGGCCGCGGCCTCAATACCGTGCATACCACCCGAGTTGGGCACGGTCACGCTCTTGACGTTCTTGATGATGTTGCCCGAGCAGGCAACATCCATATGATCGGGTTCGCAACCAAGCGTCTGGCTCGCCAACGCCGCTGCATAGGCAACGGCAATGGGCTCGGTGCAGCCGAGTGCACAGACAAGCTCGCGGTTCAAAACATCGCAAAACGCGGCATCGCGAAGAGAATCGGCAGGCATAGGTATCTCCTACTTGTATAACGGACAGGGCTCTCGAAAATAATTAGCTCTTTTATTTGATAACAATGCATCAAAAACCGCAACCCAAGTTCCGGCGGACGGCGTTCAAGCGCAAACTGACGGCATTAATACATGAAAAGCTAGTCTTGTTGCATGCTAAAGCGTTTGACCAAAAAACGCCCGAGCGTTTCTACAAAAGTCGCGCTATCATGCAGTCGAACGCGGTAAAACCTTTAGCAATTCCGCCGCACGGACCAGAGAGGAACCACTCATGAAGATTGGTATCGGTAACGACCACGCCGCCGTCGAGCTCAAGAACATCATCTCCGAGCACCTGAAGGAGCGCGGCTGCGAGGTCGTGAACTTTGGCACCGACACCTCCGAGAGCTTCGATTACCCCATCGCCGGCTACAAGGTGGGTAAGGCCGTGGCCAACGGTGACGTCGACCTGGGTATCCTGATCTGCGGTACCGGCGTCGGCATCAGCCTGGCCGCCAACAAGGTCGAAGGTGTTCGCGCCGTCGTATGCTCCGAGCCCTTCAGCGCCAAGCTCTCCCGCATGCACAACAACACCAACGTGCTCGCCTTTGG
The DNA here is from genome assembly GCA_019413955.1 of Collinsella sp. Classification (GTDB taxonomy): domain Bacteria; phylum Actinomycetota; class Coriobacteriia; order Coriobacteriales; family Coriobacteriaceae; genus Collinsella. Next base: position 7,091 of record DXMX01000051.1, on the reverse strand, counting down.
CGCCCGCGTCGTGGGCTCCGAGCTCGCCAAGATGATTGTCGACGAGTGGCTCGACGCCGAGTTTGAGGGTGGTCGTCACGAGCGTCGCGTTAACCTCCTCAACGAGATCGATCGCACGCGCGGCCTTAAGATCGTCGACGAAGCCTAAACTATTCAGTGCCACAAGCTAACAGCAGGGGCCCGCTCGGAACACATATCCGAGCGGGCCCCTGCATAGATTTTGGAATAAAAGGGCGCCGCGGATGGAGTTCCGCGGCGCCCAAGCCACACGCTAACAGCTTTAAGGAGTCAAAGCTGGTTTAGCCAAAGAAGCGCTTGATCTCGATCTCGGCATTCTCCAGGCAGTCGGAGCCGTGGATCACGTTGGCGTTGACATCGACGGCAAAGTCGCCGCGGATGGTACCAGGAGCAGCCTCAAGCGGGTTGGTAGCGCCCATGAGGGTGCGCATCTTAGCAACAGCGGAGAGACCGGAAACGACCATCTTGACGACCGGACCGCTCGTCATAAAGTCGCAGAGACCGCCAAAGAAGGGCTTGTCGGCCAGATGGGCGTAGTGCTCCTCGACGGTAGCGCGCTCGAGCGTGGTCATCTCCATGCGCTCGATGACAAGGCCGCTGCGCTCAATGCGAGCAACGATCTCGCCGATCTTGCGGTCGCGCACGGCGTCGGGCTTAATCATGATGAAGGTCTTCTCGATAGCCATAAAAGTAGCCTTTCAAGTAGGTTCGCGCGTGCCCAAGTCCCATTCCGGCACCCGCCTGGACTGCATCTTAACAGAGTTTTAGCTGCAGTTAAACAAAAAGCTGTTTATTGAAACGTTGCAATTTATTAAAGCGCTCCATATGTGTCACTTCTGTTTCGAAGCCCGATTAGAGTACCATCCGACCGCCCATCAACCGCATCGAACAGAGCAGGCGGTCGGTTGCCGCCCGCGAACGTAACCCCTTCACAACCTGCCCAAAGGTCCTACAGAAGTTCTCGACAAGCCCCTCCCCCATAGCAACAAAATACGGGCGCCCACATCAGCAGGCGCCCGTAAAGTGAAAACGATTTATCAATAAATGGCCAAAACGGCTTCAGCCAAATCCCTACTTTACCCCGTGGCCCATCTCGACGACCTTAGTCAGTGACCCAAACACACCCTCGTCGACCACGAGCTGCGCCTCGGCACGCTGCAGCTGCACGGCAACGGCGGCAGGGGCGGTGCCGCCCTCGGTCGTGCGCGCGGCGACAATCGACGGGATGTCGAGCGCCTCGGTAATGTCGCGCTCAAAGAGCGGGCTTGCCTCCTGGAACACCTCAAACGGCAGGTCCTCAAGATTGCAGCCGCGCTTCTCGCACATCAGGACCAGATGGCCCACCACGGCATGTGCCTCGCGGAACGGCAGGCCACGCTTGGCCAGGTAATCGGCAACATCGGTGGCGGCAAGGTGCCCCACGCCGCACTCGCGCGCCATGGCATCCTCGTTGACGGTCCAAGTCGAAATCATTCCGGCCATAACGGACAGGCACTGCATGAGCGTATGGGCGGTATCGAGCGCGCCCTCCTTGTCCTCCTGCAAGTCCTTGTTATAAGCAAGCGGCAAGCCCTTCATGGTTACCAGCAGCTGCACCAGGTTGCCGTACACGCGACCGCTCTTGCCGCGGATAAGCTCGGCAAAGTCGGGGTTCTTCTTCTGCGGCATGATAGACGAGCCGGTGGAGTAGGAGTCTGAAAGCGTGATAAAGCCAAATTCG
>DXMX01000051.1:0-5343 GCA_019413955.1 Collinsella sp. | reverse complement strand
GACAGGTGCATCGCCATGACGGATCCGGCGTAATGCAGATCGAGCAGGAAATCACGGTCGGAAACCGCATCGAGCGAGTTGGGGATCACGCCCGCAAAGCCAAGTTCGGCAGCCGTCATCTGGCGATCGAGCGGATAGCTCGTACCGGCAAGCGCGGCAGCACCAAGCGGGCAGTTGTCGGCGGCATCAAAGGCGGCCTTCAGGCGCGTAAAGTCGCGCGCGAACATCCAGAAATACGCCAGCAGATGATGCGAGAGCAGCACGGGCTGAGCGTGCTGCATATGCGTGTAGCCCGGCAGAATCACCTTGTCGTACTTCTTGGCCGCATCCACCAGCACATGGCGCAGCTCAAGATTGGCCTCCATGAGCTCCTTGGCCAGCGCCTTGACGCCCAGGCGCGTATCGGTCGCCACCTGGTCGTTGCGCGAACGCCCAGTATGCAAGCGCTTGCCAGCCTCGCCGATGCGACGCGTCAGCTCGCTCTCGATGGACATATGAATGTCCTCATCGTTGATGTCGAAGGTAAAGTTGCCGGCATCGATATCCTGTTCGATTCCGGTCAGGCCCTTGGCAATCGCCTGCTCGTCCTCGGCACTGATGATGCCCTGGGCGGCCAACATCTTGGCATGCGCCTTAGAGCCGGCGATATCCTGCTTATAGAGATGTTTGTCGACCGGCAGCGACGCGCCAAACTCCTGCGTGACCTCGGCCACGCCCGCCTCAAAACGACCGCCCCAAAGAGCCATGGAACCGTCTCCTTTCTCCAAATACCAAAACAAGCGTCCAAAGCAATGTGCCCTGTCGCTAAAGCGATTTATCAACCGCTAGTTTTACACACTCCCTGCCGCGCGCGGGGCCATGTGGCTAATTTGCAAAGAAGTGACGCACCATGCACTTGGCGCCCAACGTCTCCCTCCGGATGTTGCCCTGCGAACCATCGATCCAGGCCTTCAGGCTCATAGGAACGTCCTCGACCCTTACAGCATCGAACTCGGGCGCGAGGGCAAGCAAAGCATGCGCGATAGCATTGAACATAATGGATACTCCTCATATATATAGGCACAGAGCCGCCAAATTGATAGAAGGAGCCCCGCCGGACAACCCCGGCGGGGCTCGGACTCAGCCGCAGAAGCGGCATCATATATGCGGGCGGAACGTAGGGGCCACCGATGTTAAGAAGTGTCAGCAAGCATAACGAAAGGTAGGTACCCCGTGCGCCCGATATGTATCACGCGGATGGGCCGCGCGGATACCAAGGGAAGGAGGCGCTAGGCCTGGGCGGCGGCGGAGCTGGGACCCTGGACCTTTGCCCACGTCTTGAGCGACAGCGTATCGATCTCGATAAAGCCGGCGCTGGCCTTCTCGTCAAACGTGGTGTCGCGGTCGTAGGTAGCCAGACCGTAGTCGTAAAGGCTGAAGGGGCTCTTGCGGCCGACGACATGGCAGTTGCCCTTAAAGAACTTCAGACGGACAGTGCCGGTCACGAACTTCTGGGTATCGGCCATAAAGGCATCGAGCGCGTTTTTGAGCGGGCTGTACCACTGGCCGTTGTACACGGCGGTGGCCCAATCCTGCTCGAGCTTGATCTTGGTCTTGAGCAGGTCGCCCTCGACGCAGATGTCCTCGAGCGCCTTGTGGGCGGTGATGAGCGTCAGGGCGCCGGGAACCTCGTAGCACTCACGGCTCTTGAGGCCCACCAGACGATCCTCGACCAAATCGAGGCGGCCAAAGCCATTGTCGCCGGAGATCTTGTTGAGGGCGATGACGATCTCGGAGAGCTTCATCTTCTTGCCGTCGACGGCGACGGGCTTGCCGGCCTCAAACTCAATCTCGGTGTAGGTCGGGGTGTCCGGCGTGTCCTCGGGGTTCTTGGTCATAACCCAGGCGTCGTCGAGCGGCTCGTTCCAGGGATCCTCCAGGTGACCGCACTCGATGGCGCGACCCCACAGGTTGTCGTCGATGGAATAGGGGTTGTCGTTGGCACCCTCGGGAACCGGCACGTTATGGGCGTGAGCATAGGCGACCTCGTCCGGACGGCACTTCAGATCCCACTCGCGAACCGGGGCGATAACCTTAAGCTCGGGGTCGAGGGCCTTGACGGCAGCCTCAAAACGAACCTGGTCGTTACCCTTGCCGGTGCAGCCGTGAGCGACATACGTGGCGTCAAACTCGTGAGCGACCTCGACGAGCTTCTTGGCAAGCAGCGGACGGGACAGAGCAGAGAGCAGCGGATACTTGTTCTCGTACATAGAGTTTGCGGCGATAGCCTTAGTCAGGAACTCATCGGAGAACTCGTCGCGCAGATCGAGCACCTGGCAATCCAGAACGCCCAGGTCGAGGGCCTTCTGCTTCTTGGCGTCCAGACCGGTCTCCTCCTGGCCCACGTTGCCGCAGACACAAACGACATCGAGATTCTTCTCGTCCTGGAGCCACTTGACACATACGGATGTATCAAGACCACCGGAATATGCGAGAACGACTTTTTCCTTGCTCATGGCTGTTTCCTTTCGCCCTTGGTAGCTAGTTAGAACATCGGTCAGTTGCAAGTCATTTCGAGGTCAAAAACCGTGCAATATCAGGTTAAATAGCAAAAAGCAGCACAACATGCCCTAGAAACATGCGTCTATGTCGTGCTAAAACCCAACGACCTCAAAATGACTCTGTTGGGGCATTTAGCCCCATACGGACAGAGACGATTGTTATCGTCGTCGGGAAATTGCGCGCTGGCGTCGGATGGCATTGTCTGCAGTAGTGATGATCTTTACGAACTGCATCTGCCTCTCCTTTCACCTATCGCCGGGCGCAATTCTAATATCGTAAACGGTACCTTTTCCTCGGTAAGCGGTTGTTTTTCCTTCTCCGTTTTCGATGGTCGCTATATTACGCTAAAGTGCCCGCGGCACAAGCGACAAATTCAAATTTCTGAAAAGTTTTTTCATTAGTTTGTGAATAGTGATGCAAATACGCGCCAATCCTGCGAAAATACGCTCGATTACATAGCAGAGGGTCATTACGCCCGAAACAATCTAGAAACGGAAAGGCGCATTTATGCAGACTTATGAATCAGACGCCGCTATCGGCAACATCAAGATCCTTGCCGTCGACATGGACAAAACGTTGCTGACCGACGAGCGTGTGCTGCCCCAGGGCCTCGATGAGCGCCTGGACAAGCTCGCCGACGCAGGCATCGTATTCTGCCCCGCCAGCGGACGTCCCGCCCCCAAGCTCGAGGAGATGTTCGAGGACATCAAGGGCCGCATCGCCTTTTGCCCCGATAACGGAGCCTGCGTTATCTACCGTGGCAACTATATCTATAAGAGCACTATCGATGTGGCACTGTATCAGCAGGTGCTTGCGCGCGCCTCTGAGGATTCGCGCGCTGTCCCCGTGCTGTGCTGCTTCGACGAGTTTTACGTGCTTGCCCGCGACCATCAATACCACGACGAGATCAGCGTGTACTACAACACGATCAACTACGTCGATACCTTTGAAGGCCTTGACGTCGAGTCCAACAAGATCTCGATCTTCTTCCCCGACTATGACGCCGAGCCCGCTTTCCGCGAGACCTATAGCCCCGAGTTCTCGGACAAGCTCTACGTCACCAACGCCGGGCGCGAGTGGATCGACTTTATGAACCTGGGCGTTGACAAGGGCGCCGGCGTCGCGCATCTTTGCGAGCACCTGGGCATCGATATCGCCGATGCCGCCGCCGTGGGCGACACCTACAACGACATCCCCATGCTGGAGCGCGTCGGCCACAGCTTTATCGTGGACAACGCCGAGGAGCATATGAACGCGCATGCTAAATGGCGCATTCCGAGCAACAACGACGGGGGCGTACTGACGCTCATCGACGCCATCATGGCGGCTCGGTAGCCGTCCCATCGGGCCTGGCCGGGCGGCACGGGATAACTTTTCGCTCGGTCAGGTCCTGCGCAAGACGAAAGCCACATTAAGTGGCTTTCTTTGCGTGCGGAATCTACGAAAAGTTATCCCGTGCCGCCCGGCCAGGCCCTAGGTTTACTTACCTGCCGCCTAGATGGCGTCTTGGCGTCTAGATACTTGGCTGAATTTTTTGGAATGAAGGGGGCTCCTTGTTGGCAAGGAGCCCCCTTCTGCTTTTGGCTACTTTGGTGTTGTTGGTACGTCTTTATTTGGCATCGGCCCAGGTTATGCCGGTGCTGGCTTCAGCGATCAACGGTACGCGTAGGTCTACTACGTGTTCCATGACGTCTTGGACCATGGAGGTCAGGCGCTCGACTTCGTCGACGGGGCACTCAAAGTCCAGTTCATCGTGTACCTGTAGAATCATGTGGGCGGCAAAGCCCTCTTCTTCCAGGCGGCGGCTTACGCGGGCCATGGCGATCTTGATGATGTCGGCCGCGGTTCCCTGCATGGGGTGGTTCATGGCCGTGCGCTCGCCAAAGCCACGCAGCTGCGGGTTTTTGGCCTTGAGCTCCGGAATATGACGACGGCGGCCGTACATGGTCTCGGCATAGCCCGTCTGCTTGGCGCGCGCCACCACGTTGTCGAGGAACGTGCGCACGCCCGGGTAGGCCTCGTAGTAGCGATCGATCATGTCGCGTGCCTCGGCCATCGAGATATGCAGCGACTGCGACAGACCGTAGGCCTGCTGACCATACACGATGCCAAAGTTCACGGCCTTGGCGCGGCTGCGCAAATCGGGCGTTACTTCGGACACCGGCACGCCAAACACGCGCGCGGCTGTCTCGGCATGGAAGTCCTCGCCCTCGTTAAAGGCGCGCACCAGGTGATCGTCACCCGAGAGATGCGCCAACAGACGCAGCTCGATCTGCGAGTAGTCCACCGCCAAAAAGACACTTCCCTCGCCCGCCGAAAACGCCGTCTTGACGGTACGGCCCAGCTCCGAGCGCGTCGGGATGTTCTGCAAGTTCGGTTCGCTCGAAGACAGACGCCCCGTTGCGGTAATGGTTTGGTTGTACGTGGTGTGTACACGACCGTCGCCACGACGCAGCGGACCTAGCGTGTCCAGATAGGTCGACTTAATCTTGGACTTCTCGCGCCAGTCCAAAATCAGACGCACGATTTCGTGGTCGCGGGCAAGGTCGCTCAGCACCTTGGCATTGGTCGAATAGTAGCCGCGCTTGGTCTTTTTGAGCCCCTTTGTCGGAAGCCCCATCACGTCAAAGAGCACGTGCGAGAGCTGCATGGGACTGCCGATGTTAAAGGTCTCGTCGCCGGCCAGATCGCGAATGCTCCGCTCGACCCCGGCAATCTGGGTCGCCAGGCCCTCGGACAGACTCTGCAGGCGATCGGGGTCCACGAGCATGCCCGCGCGCTCCATCTTGGCAAGCACCGGAA
>DXMX01000050.1:13552-14383 GCA_019413955.1 Collinsella sp. | reverse complement strand
CCAAAATTAGAAAAGCCGCTGGTTGAGCGGCTTTTTTTGTTGCACAAAAAGGTACGCAATTATTTCGGCAAGAGAGCTGTTCTTGAATGCGGCTAGATAAGAATAAAGGTCATCGTATGCATGAGTCGCCATTTCGCTCACCTACACTTTCGGAAAGAGTTTTGCGTCGTTATTTCCGAGGCGTCGTTGGGCTCGCAATCGACTCTAGTGTGCAGCTGCTTCTCGACGTACTCCCTCATGTTCTGCCTCCACATGTAACTAATTGATTTGCTATGTGCCATTATGAATGGTATATAGCAAATCAATTAGTTACATTTAATGGAGCATTGCGAGCGTGGCGCGCGCAAAGAAGAGTCGTTGTATGGAGGCTTCCGGCAACGGCCTTTTGTACGTCCGTGACTGTTGGGTGCTATCGCGGATGACGTCATTGTTGCCTGTACTCTCGATCCAAGGATGTAATTACGGAAGTGCGGGGAAAATCGAGAACCTTCGAGCACAACGCGATTTTTAGCACCAAAACCGCAGTTCGCGGAAGCGAAAACTGGGGCCTGGTTAGCATTTCTTCGATTTTCCCCGCACCTCCGAATTTGACCCCTTGCCGCACCTTGATCACGTCTTCAAGTGGCTGGTTCATCGCTAATGGAGTTTTCTGCGGTGCTTGAATTGCGGTGTTGTGATTAGGGCAAAAGGCTCTTGGCTCCGGGGAGGCTCATCGCACGAAAATTCAAGTTGCTGCTGAAGTAGGGCTTGCTTCGGCAGCGCTAACAATAAGGGCGGCTCTGCTAGTCTCGGGAGACCGCGGCATTCGGCGGGCCTGCCGAATGCCGCGGT
>DXMX01000050.1:0-13452 GCA_019413955.1 Collinsella sp. | reverse complement strand
CAGTAGCGGTCAGTAGCGGTCAGTAGCGGTCAGTAGCGGTCAGTAGCGGTCAGTAGCGGTCAGTATATTCTTCGGAGCCGTTTCTCTGGGCTTCGGCGGACTTGCCAACTCGCGCTTGGGCACTACTCAGTAGATTACTCAGCAGTGCCCAGTAGATTACTCAGTAGTGCCCAGCAGGGGGAGGGCAGCAAACGCAATGGGCCTGTTTCCCGGCTAGGACCTGCAGCCTCAAACTTCGCTTGGCATCCTGTAGAACTGGTGCGGGTCTTTCGGGCTTTTCCCTACCCATTCCAACAGGCCTCGACCGGCAAGGTCTTTCAGAGTCTTCGAGGCCGTTTTCCTACCGACATTGGACTCCCGCGCGAGGTCGGAGGTCGTGATTTTCCCCTGAGCGGCGGCAATTGCCATCGCTGCTCGTTCGCGCTCGCTGAGGAGCGGTCGGTTGTCGGCCGCGGTTCTCCTGAAGGCCGCTTTCTGCAACCCAGGACGCTCGAAGACGACGACGGTGCTGTTGACGGTCTGCTCGAAGCGGAACCTCACGCCGGCTGCCTCGCAGGCCTCCTTGATGCGCGGTATGCCCGTGCCGTACTGCTCGATGACGCCGGCGCGGAACAGGGTGCGCGCGATCGCGGGGTTTCGGAGGCCGAACTCGCTCGCGGTACCGTCTAGGTGCTCTTGCGGCGAGTCGCCCTCGGGGAACAGGCCCGGGCTCACGATCTGGACGGTGTCCATGAACACGTTGACCTCGACGGCGGTGCCGGTGGTGTAGTCGCGGTGGCACAGCGCGTTGGCAACCGCCTCGCGGATGGCCTCGGCCGGGATCTCGGGGATCTCCTTGCGGTACATGCCCGTCTCGCCGATGACGAACTCGCGCCTGATGTTCGACGTCACGAAGTACTCGGCGAAGTCGAGCAGCTTGAGCATGGTGCCGCTCTCGCGGCGCAGGTCGAGGATCTTGGCCTTGGTGTTGCCGCCCAGAAGCCCCAGCTTCATCCTGGGGTAGGTGTCGGATCCCTCGCAGAACAGCTCCACCGCGGCGTTTCTTAGGCTGCCGTCGGGCGCGACGAGGTCGAGCCTTGCCAAGGTGTCCTCCACGCCGGCGAACCCGCCGCCCACGCGTCCGGCCCTGCCGCCGCGCGCGACGAAGTCACGCACCGCCTGCTCGTCGGCGTCGGAGACGGGCCTGCCGGACGGCAGCGAGTCCCACGGGCTACGGGCGCGCTCACGCTTGACGACCATGGCGCTCAGCTCCGAGGCCGACAGCGCTTTGTTCGAAGTCCCCACGCGGGTGAAGTAGCGTCCGTCGGCGGAGTAGGGGGCGTCGGCACCTGAGAAGGCAATTTTGATGTATCGCAGCCCATCATCGGCGTCGAGGCACTCGACCGTCGGGAACACCGCGGGCTCGATCTTGTCGGACACCCACGACGTCACCTGGCGCAGCGTTGCGTCGCTGACATCCTGGCCGATGACATCGCCGTTGTCCTTCACGCCGAAGTAGAGCTCGCCGCGGCCGTGCTTGTTCAGCATGGCGCTGATGGCTTGCAGTGCTTCTTTATGCTCGCCAGTGGACTTCTTGAACTCGACGGTCTCGCTCTCGCTGCCCAGGTTCATCCGCGCTGCCTTTCCCGTTCGTTGCTTGTCTCGTTGGATTATACCGTGGTCACCATGGGCGAAAACGTGGAAGCGCGCTTGCTTGCCTCTACCATGTTCTCATGCGCCTTAATGCCCTTTGTGAAGAATCATCCCATTGGGAAACGGGTCCCTATGGAACGATTTTGGTATCAGGCATAGGGGGGCGCTATCGTGGATGTCGTCACCATTGCCTGCGCCCTCGATCCAGAGATGTAATTACAGAAGTGCGGGGAAAAATCGAAAACCTTCGAGCACAACGCGGTTTTTTTGTATCAAAACCGCAGGTCGCGGAAGCCTAAAACGGGGGTCTGGTCAGCATTCCTTTGGTTTTCCCCGCACTTCCGAATTTGGCCTCTCGCCACATCCCGATTACGTCTTAAAGTGGCGCAAAAAGCCGTGTGCTCTGCTTGATTTTGCTCAGGAATTATGCCTGAGGGGTAGTGGATTCGCCTTTCTCCGCCGTGCAGCGGCACGTGTAGGGCTCTCTGGCTCAGGCGCGAGTCGCTTCCCGTCTGAAAAAGTTCTTAAAACAGCTTTAAAGTTGCCTTTGGCCTACATTGACAGCGTACAATATGCATGTTTACCATGGCAAAAGCTAAATTTGGGGAGGGGGAGCGCACGGTGGAAGTGCTGGTTGTTGGCAATACCGTGTATGTCGATGACGACTTTTGTGCCAAGGCGTTTCCCGGTGACCATGTTCAGGTCGTGGCGGCCAACGAGGCGCGCCGCGACGGGTCGTCGCTCCATGCGTCTTGGAAAGAGCTGCTGCAGCACCTGGACCAGGCTTACGAATTCGACCGTGTGGTCTACCTCTCTACCTATCTCACGCCGCATACCGAGGCCGTTGGCGACATCGAGCTGCTGCGCTCCGTCTTTCGAGCTTGCATGGGTCGCCAGATTCAGCTGCTGTTTGTGACTGGTCCCATGGGAGCGGACGGTGCGGTGGACGCTGCGGGGCAAAACGGCAAGGGCATCATTGCCCGTGCGGCCAACGACCTGTGCCGCTACTATGCGGTCCGCGACGGCATTCAGGCCAAGATCTTGCGCGTGCCGTATCTGTACACCGCCTCGCCCACGCTGGAAGACCCGATTTTGATCCCGCTGTTCGAGGCGTGCTCGCAAGGCTCTGCTGTCATGAGGGCTGGGGCGGACTCACCGCTCGGTGCCCTCTGCGCCGAGGAGCTGGCCGTTCTGGTGCGTCGCATCTTCGACAGCTGGGATGCCACATTCGAGGAACTCGAGGTTCCGGATAGCTTTGCCCACACCGTGGGAGACCTGGGCGAGGCGCTCAAGGGCTTGTTCCCGGGGCTCGACATTACCTACGACGGGGACGCCGTCGTCTCCATTGCTCCGAGCGATACCGTCCGCACGCGCTACGGGTGGTTCCAGCGCTATGACGTGCTGCGCGATCTTTCGACCATACACGCCCGCTGGGAGCAGACCCTCGCGGGCAAGCGCCATCCGCTGCGTGCCGCCATCGACCGCATGCGCGGGCGGACACTGCCCATCAAATGCCTGGAGACCGCGCTGGCCTGGGTGCTCTTTGAGGGCCTGGAGCTGGTGTTTTCGCAGTCTGCTCAGCTTAACGTGCTCGACTACCGCCTGCTGTACGTGGTACTGATCGGCACGCTGTATGGGCTCGATTTTGGCCTGGTTGCGGCGCTGCTGGCGTCGGTGGGTTTGGCCGCGAGCTACTTTACCCAGTATGGCTATACCTTCCAGGGTCTCTTTTACGAGCCGTCTAACTGGCTGCCGTTTATTGCGTACTTTGTTGTGGGTGCCGTGTGCGGCTATGTGCAGCTGCGCAACAGCGAAGCCATTAGGGCGGAGCGCGATCAAAACGAGCTCGTGCGCAACCGCAATACGTTCCTTACGCAGCTCTACCACGACGCGATCGAGGACAAGCGCGCGTACAGGCGCCAGATCGTGGGTCGCCACGACAGCTTTGGCAAGATCTTTGCCGTGACGCAGGAGCTCGACGTATTCAACCCACGCGACATCTATCGCAAGTGCTGCGAGCTTTTGGGCGAGATCCTCGAGAACGATTCGGTGGCGATCTACCATGTTTCGGGCGGGGCATTTGCACGCCTGGTGGCAGCAAGTCCCGCGATTGCCGAAGATGCCGCGCGCTCGCTCACGCTTGAGCAGCTTGCACCTCTTTTGGGCGACGGGGGTCGTTCGAACCTGTGGGTGAACCGCGAGCTGACGCCGGGGCTTCCCATGTTTGGATACACGATCGAGCGCGACGGGGCGCCCGCTGTGTTGATCTTTGTGCGTAGTGCGGCCGAAAACCAAATGACCCTCTATTATCAAAACCTGTTCCGCATCTTGTGCGGGTTGGTCGAAAGCGCGCTGTGCCGTGCCTTTGACTATGAGGCGGTGGCGCAGGATAAACGCTGCGTTGACGGCACTTGCGTGCTCAAGCAGGCTGCCTTTGGCCAAGAGCTCGCGGCGGAGCAGGCGCTGGCAGATAGCAAGATGGGGAGTTTTTTGCTCCTGCGCGTGGTACCGGGCATGGAGCCTGTCGGCGAGCTGGTGGGCGCAATTGGGTCGGCAATCCGCGAGAGCGACGCGGCGGGCTTGGTCGACGGCGACGTGCTCTACCTGCTTATGCGCCAGGCAAAGGCATGCGATCTGCCCATTATCCGCGAGCGCCTGAGCGCAAAGCAGATTGCGGTGGAGCCCGTCGACGGCGAGGACATCGTGGAGCTGCTGCAGCACATCTCTTACACCGGTGACGGTGAGGGGGGTGCCGCTTGATCTCGCTTGTCGTTGCTGCCGTCTTGCTGCTGATTCATGCGCTGGTTTGCCTGATGCTGTGGACGCTCATGAAACTGGGCCTGCTGCCGGTGCGCGGGCACATGCTGGCTGTGATAGTGCTGGTGCCGCTGTGGGGCCCGTTGCTGGTGGTTTTGCTATCGGTGTGCAGCGCGGTGTTTGGCGAGGGGCTGAAAGGGTCTGCGCTGGAGTCGCTGCGCTTCAACGATGACCTGCATCGCAGTATGTCGGTACCGAGTGGTGAGGACGATTCAGGCGTAGTGCCGCTCGAGGAGGCACTCATCGTCAATGACCCGGCATACCGGCGCCGCCTAATGCTCTCCATGCTCACCGAGGAGCCCGACGCGTACCTGGCGCAGCTGCAGGCGGCTAAGCTTAACGACGACGTTGAGGTGGCGCACTATGCCGCGACGGCGGTGGCGCAGATCTCCAAGGAGTCCGACCTTAAACTGCAGCAGCTGGAGCGTGCCTTTAAGACGGACCCGAGCGCTCAAAACCTCAACGAATACTGCGATTTTCTTGGTGAATACTTGTGCTCGGGCTTGGCTGAGGGGCGCGTGGCTCAGATTCAGCGCCAACAGTACGCGCGCCTGCTTGCGCGTCGCTGCGAGCGCGAGGATACCCTTGAGCTGCGCATTCGATACGCGACGGCGCTGGCCGATGTCGGACAGATCGACGAGGCGCAGGCCGTGACCGACCAGCTGGTGATAGACGTGCCCGAGGAGCAGGAGGTTTGGATGCTTTGCCTGCGCCTGGCCGTGATGCGCCGCGACGGTGACGAGGTCCACCGTGTGATCGATGCGATTGACAAGCAACATGTGTATTTGAGCGCCGACAACCGCGAAAAGTTGGCGTTTTGGCGCGACGGGGAGGAGGCCAGATGAGCGTGGCGCAACATATCCGCGACCGTGCAGGGCGCTTTCGTTGGATGGGACTCCTCGTGGTGTGGGCGGTCTTTATTGTCATGGCCGCTGTGCTGCTGGTGGAGCGTGCCGGCGTGCAGTACAGTGCGGGCCAGCATAAGCTGGGGATGCTGGCCGCCAACGATGCGGTGCCGGCCTCCTCGGCAATCTTTGGCCAAAAGCCCACGTGCCTGGTCATTACCGATTCCGATCAAGCTGGCGTCGAGGACGTAAAGGAACAGTTCGACCAGATCCTGCTCGACATGAAGATCGCCCATCGCGATGTTGATATTGCCACCGACGGTGCGGACGCGATCCCATCGCTCACGTCGTTTGATCGCGTGATTGTGCTTATTCCCTCGCTTGACGGACTGGGTACGCATCTGACCGATCTGATGAGTTGGGTGAGTGTGGGCGGCTCACTCATGCTGGGCATGACGCCGGATAACTCGAGCTATCTGCAAGTGATTGCCTCCAAGCTTGGCATTGAATCGGCCGGATATGACTATGTAAAAGCCGAAAGCATTGTGCCGAGTGAGGACTTTATGCTGGGCGGGGGAGAGCGCTACGAGCTCTCGGACCCCTTTGATTCGTCGCTTTCGGTTTCGCTGCGCGAGACGGCGCACGTCTGGGCAAAGACCGGTGATGCGGGCACGCCGCTCATTTGGTCTAACGATTGCGGCAGTGGTCACACCGTGGTGTGCAACATTGGCATCTACGATAAGGTCATGCGTGGGTTCTATGCTTCGGCCATAAGCTTGCTGGGTGATGCCACGGCCTATCCGGTCATCAACAGCGCCGTGTTCTATTTGGACGACTTTCCTAGCCCCGTGCCCTCGGGCGATGGTACTTATATCAAGCGTGACTACGGCCTTTCCATTGCGGATTTTTACACCAAGGTCTGGTGGCCCGATCTGCAAAAGCTCGCGCAAAAATACGGCATTCGCTATACCGGCGTGATGATCGAAAACTACGAGGACGCGGTCAACCAGATCGAGCCCGCGCGCCAACCCGATACCACGCAGTTCCGCTATTTTGGCGGCATGCTGCTGCAGATGGGCGGAGAGCTAGGCTTTCACGGCTACAACCATCAGCCTCTGGCGCTCTGGGACACCGACTACGGCACGCTGTACGTCTACAAGACCTGGAAGAACAAAGAGACGCTCGTCGCTTCGCTCAACGAACTTATCGCGTTTCAGGACGAGGTCCTGCCCAACGCTCACGGCTCGGTTTACGTACCGCCCTCAAATATCCTTTCGGCCCGCGCGCGCCAGCTTATCGGTACCGATGTTCCGCGCATTAAGACCATTGCCAGTACGTATTTTGAGGATGGCACCGACCTGCCGTACGTGCAGGAGTTTGGCGTGGCGAGCGATGGCATTGTGGAGCAGCCACGTATTGTTTCGGGCGACATGGTTCACGATTCCTATATGCGCCTGGCAGCCGTGTCCGAGCTCAACATGCACTACGTGAGTACGCATTTTATGCACCCGGACGACTTGCTCGACCCCGATCGTGGTGCCAAGGAGGGCTGGGAGGTCTACAAGGGCGGCCTGGTCGACTTCCTGGAGTGGCTTACCAAATCCGCGCCCGACCTGCGGCACCAGACGGCGTCGGAGTGCTCCGGTGCCATCCAGCGTTTTTCGTCCGTGACGGTGAGCGTGGATACCAGCGCGGATGCCTGGACGCTCAGCCTGGGCAATTTCCACGACGAGGCGTGGCTCATGTTCCGCGCCAACAACGGCGAGCCGGGTGCGGTGACGGGTGGCGAACTGACGCACCTTACGGGCAATCTGTATCTGCTCAAGGCAAATGATAAGACCGTGACGATCGAGCGCAAGGAGGGTGGCGATAAATGAGAATCTGCTTGGTACTCGAGGGTTGCTACCCCTATGTGCACGGCGACGTATCTACCTGGATGCATGGCTACATTACGGCCATGCCCGAGCACGAGTTTGTGCTGTGGGTGATCGGCGCGCATGCTGCCGACCGTGGCAAGTTTGTCTACGAGCTGCCCGGCAACGTGGTCGAGGTGCACGAGGTGTTCCTGGATGATTCCCTGCGGCTTTCCGGCGAGCAACATGAAGCCAGTTTTAACGACCGTGAGCGCGAGGCGCTACGCCGTCTGGTGTCGCTCTCCAATCCGGACTGGGACGTGTTATTCGATATCTTCCACCGCCGTCGCGTGCATCCGCTCTCGTTTTTGCAGAGCCGCACGTTTATGGATATCTTTCGCGACGTGTGCCTGGCCGAGTATCCCTACACGCCCTTTGCCGATGCATTCCACACCATGCGCTCCATGTTGCTGCCCGTGCTCTACCTGTTGGGCAGCGAGGTGCCGGTGGCCGATGCGTACCATGCCATCTCGACCGGCTACGGTGGCCTGCTCGCCTGCTTGGGCTCAAGCGTTCACCATGCGCCGGTGCTGCTGACCGAGCATGGCATCTATACCCGCGAGCGCGAGGAAGAGATCATTCGCGCCGATTGGGTGGTGCCGTCGTTTAAGGACCGCTGGATTCGCTTTTTCTACCTGCTTTCGGAGGAGATCTACCGCCGCGCCTTCCGCGTGACGAGTTTGTTCCATAATGCCCGCAAGACGCAGATTGATATGGGCTGCGATGCGGACAAATGCCTGGTCATCCCCAACGGCATCCAGTTCGATCGCTTTAAGGGCATTCCCTTAAAGCCCGATGACGGCTGGGTGGACATTGGCGCGGTGGTGCGCCTGGCGCCCATAAAGGACGTCAAGACCATGATCTATGCCTTCTTTGAGCTGCACGAGCGCCTGCCCAAGGTGCGCCTGCACATTATGGGCGGCGTGGACGACGAGGAGTACGGCGCCGAGTGCCACGCGCTGGTCGAAACCCTGGGCGTGCGCGACCTGATTTTTACCGGCCGCGTCAACGTGGTCGAGTACATGGAAAAGCTCGACTTTACCATTTTGACGAGTATCTCCGAGGGCCAGCCGCTCAGCGTGCTGGAGTCGCTTGCAGCGCGCCGTCCCTGTGTGACGACCGAGGTGGGCTGCTGCCGTGAGCTGCTCGAAGGCGCCCCGGGTGACGACTTTGGCGTGGCGGGTTTTGTGACGCCGCCTATGTATCGCAAGGGCTTGGCCGATGCCATGGAACGCATGTGCACAAGCCGCGCTCGTCGCATTGAGATGGGGGAGCGCGGCCAGCGTCGCGTTGCCACGTACTTCTTGCACGAGCAGATGCTCGCCAACTATCGCGCGCTGTACGACGAGACTGCGCGTGCGTTTGACCTGCCCAGAGAGGGGGAGTAGCCGGTGGCCGGAATCGGTTTTGAGCTCAAACGCCTGTTTAGGCGCAAGGGTCTGTTTGCCACGATGCGCGCCTATGGCTACGCCGGCATTGTGTGCACGGGCCCCATGCTGCTGGGCGTGCTGCTCCAGGTGGGTATCTTGGTGCTGTGCGGTCTGTGGGGCGTGGGTCGCGCCAACCAAGACCTGCTGGTGTGCATGGTGACCTATACGCTGCTGGCGTCGCTTACGCTCACGAGCTTTTTCTCTATGCCTGTCACGCGCTTTTTGGCCGATATGCTCTTTGCCGAGCGCGAGGATGAGATCCTGCCTTCGTTTTGGGGGTCTAATGCCATCATGCTCGTTGTGGGCACGATGCTCTACGGCGTCTTTTGCTGTTCTCGGGCGCCACGCTGCTGCAGGGGCTGCTGTGTCTGTGGCTGTTCAACATTATGATCGTCAACTGGAACGGCATGAGCTATCTCACGGCCATCAAAGATTACCGCGGCATCCTGTGCAGCTTTGCGGCTGCCATTGGCGTGGCGTGCCTGTGCGCCCTGGCCGCGCTGGCGCTGGGACTGCCGCCGGTCGAGGGCTTGCTGGCGTCAATCGCCCTAGGCTACGGCGTCATGCTCGCCTGGGATGTGGTGCTGCTGTACCGGTATTTTCCGCAGAGCGACCGCAGCCCCTGGCTCTTTTTACGGTGGCTTGATCAGTTTATGCCGTTGGCGCTCACGGGCTTGTTCACCAACCTGGGCCTCTTTGCGCACTTGGTGATAATTTGGGCCGGTCCCATTGGCGTGCAGGTCAAGGGCTTGTTTTATGGCGCGCCCTACCACGATGTGCCGGCGCTCATCGCGTTTTTGACGATCCTGGTCACGTCCGTCAACTTTGTGGTCTCGGTCGAGGTCAATTTCTATCCTCGCTACCGCGACTACTACAGCCTGTTCAATGACGGCGGCGTGGTAGGCGACATTGTGGTGGCCGAGGAGGAGATGCTCTCCACGCTTAACAGCGAACTGCGCTTTTGTGCGCTCAAGCAGCTGTTTGTGACCGCGGCGGTCATCTCGCTCGAGACCACGGTGCTCTCGGCCCTGCCGCTGGGCTTTAACAACCTGATGCATGGGTATTTTCGCACGCTGTGCGTGGGCTATGGCCTGTATGCCGTGGGCAATACGGTGATGCTCATCTTGCTGTACTTTACCGACTATAAGGGGGCCGTGCTGGCTTCGGGCCTGTTTGCCGGTGTGGCCGGGCTGGCGACTGCCGTGTCGTTGCTTTTGCCGCAGCAGTTTTACGGCTTTGGCTTTTTGTTGAGTGCGGCGGTGTTTTTTATCGTGGCGCTGCTGCGGCTCGATACCTATACCGCTAACTTGCCGTATCGTATCCTGAGCCAGCAGCCCATTGTGGCGACCGACAAAACGGGTTGCTTTACACACCTGGGCCGCTTGCTCGACCGTGCCGAGCAGCGCTATGAGGAAGGTCGCCATAAGGGTGAGCCGCATGGTGCGTTTGAGCGCGCAGTAGTTCACGTGCATCGCAACCATTGGGGAGGTTCTGATGACCGATAGAATGATGTCCCGCCGTCGCCTGTTTGAGGCGGCTGCCGGTGCGCTGTTGCTTTCGGGCTGCTCGGTGCAGGAAGACTCCTCGACCAAAAAGGTCAAAAAGCAGGACAAGATTAAAAAGGCCGAGGCCTCCGATCAGTCCAAGCATCTTCGCGATAAAGATGAGCTGTACGAGGTCTACGACGACTCGGGTATTGTGACCATGTACCTGACGGTCTCACGCGGCAACAGCTCCGAGAACACCGACCACAGCTGGGCCGAGATCAACACGTACTCGGTGTATGACTATGCCGACATGGGCGTGACGCGCTATCAGGTTATGGGCCTGCTGCAGCTGGGCGACGAAGGCGGCCCGGTGGCCGGCGAGGTTGGCTATGGCGAGGAAGCGCCCAATGCCACCGTGCAGGTGCGCGGTCAGACATCGAGCAACAACTCGCAAAAGAATTACAAGGTGGAGCTCAAAAAGGGCAAGGGTACCTGGCGCCAACAGCGCGCGATTGCGCTCAACAAGCACATGGGCGAGGGTATGCGTTTTCGCAACAAGATGGCCTACGACCTTATTCGCGGGATTCCCCAGATGATGGGCCTGCGCACGCAGTTTGTGCATCTGTGGGTGTGCGACCAGACCGAAAAGTCCAACGATACCTTTCAGGACTACGGCCTGTTTACACAGGTGGAGCAGCTCAACAAGACGGCGCTTAAGGCACATGGCCTGGATAAGAACGGGCATCTGTACAAGGTGAACAGCTTCGATTTCCATCGCTGCGAGGACACCATTAAGCTTGCTGACGACCCCGACTACAACCAGGCAAACTTTGAGGGCATGCTCGAGATTAAGGGCGATTCGGACCACACCAAGCTCATCGAGATGCTCGATGCGCTCAACGACGAATCGCAAAAGATCGACGACGTGCTCGGCACCTACTTTGATACTGAGAATCTGGTCTATTGGCTGGCGTTTCAGATTCTGACGGGCAACTGCGATACGCAGAACCGTAACTGCTATCTGTACAGCTCGCTCAACTCAAATACCTGGTACTTTTTAGATTGGGACAACGACGGCATGCTGCGCAAGCTGGAGCTGTCTCTTACGGGGTTCTCGGACTATGCGAGCTGGGAGCGCGGCGCAAGCAACTACTGGGGCAACGTACTGTTCAATCGTGCGCTGCGCAGCAAATCGTTTCGCAGCGAGCTCGACCGCGCCGTCAAGGACCTGCGCTCGTATATGACCGAGGCACGCCTAAGCAAGATGATCAAGCACTACCGCGAGGTGACTGAATCCCTGGTCTTTGCTTCGCCCGATATCGACCATCTGCCTGTCACCAAGGACCAATACGAGCAGATCGCCGTGGCGATTCCCTCCGAGATCGAGGAGAACTACAAGAGCTTTCGCGAGAGTTTTAAAAAGCCCATGCCGTTCTACATCGGCGTGCCGCAGATCGATAACGGTAAGCTGCGCATTAACTGGGATGCGTCCTACGACTTTGAGGCGCGCGACATTCGCTACACCGTAGAGCTTGCGCGCGACTATGCCATAAGCGACGTGGTCTTTAAGGCCGAGGACGTGCTGCTTCCCGAGGTGACCTGCGATGCGCCCGATGCCGGCCAGTATTTTGTGCGCGTGCGTGCCACCAACTCCGACGGTTATAGGCAAGATGCGTTTGACTACTATGTGACTGACGACGGCAAGCACTACGGCATGAAGTGTTTTTACGTGCAAGACGGCGGTAAGGTCGTGGAGGACACGTATGAGGAGGGCTAGCGCGCTGCTTGAGCGCTTGGCGGCTCCGCCTGTACGTACCACGCAGGAGCGTTACCGCCACGAGCTCAAATATCTCATTAACGAGGGCGAGCACTCCGCGCTTGCCTGTCGCATGGCGCCGGTTTTTAAACTGGACAAGCATGCGCGGGCGGGTGGTTACACCATTCGCAGCCTGTATTTTGACGACTACTGCAACTCGGCCTACGAGGAAAAAGACGCCGGCATTCTCATGCGCAAAAAGTATCGCGTGCGCATCTATAACGGCAGCGACAAGGTGATTAAGCTTGAGCGCAAAAAGAAGTACGGCAGCTGGATCTACAAGGAGGACGCGCCGCTTACGCGCGGCGAGTTTGAGCAGATTTTGGCTGGCGACTACGGCTTTTTGCTGAGGAGCACCTATCCGCTCTGTCGCGAGTTCTACATCGAGTGCATCTGCAACATGATGCGCCCGCGGACCATCGTGGACTACGAGCGCGAGCCGTGGGTGATGGATGAGGGCACCGTGCGCATTACGTTTGACATGAACGTGCGTGCCGCGGTGGGAAGCTTCGATATCTTTGACGCGACGCTGCCCGCGCTGCCGGTCCTGGAGCCCGGCAAGCTAGTGATGGAGGTCAAGTTTACGGAGTTTTGCCCGCAGCTGGTGCGCGATATGGTGCCGCCGGGCGCAGCCGAGCTTACGGCGGTCTCCAAGTACTGCCTGTGCTACGACAAGACCGCCTACCTTCGCGGATTTAACTACTGGGAATCGGATTTTGGGAACCGAGGGAATATTTAGACCATGAGCACCAGGGACTTTTTTAAGAACTCCGTTTTGGAGGCGTTTGGCCAGGTCGACCCTGCCAAGATTGGCCTGTCGCTGCTCGTGGCGCTCGCCATGGGCATCCTGATCTATTACGTCTACAAGCGCTTTTTTACCGGCGTGGTGTATTCGCGTAGCTTTGCCGTGACGCTTGTGGGCATGTGCGTGCTCACCTGCATGGTCACGCTCGCGATCTCGACGAACGTGGTCATCTCGCTCGGTATGGTCGGTGCTCTGTCCATCGTCCGCTACCGTACGGCGGTCAAGGACCCGCTCGACCTGCTGTATCTGTTTTGGGCCATTACCACGGGCATTACGGCGGGAGCCGGCATGTATGCGCTCGTGGCGCTCACGGCGGTGGTGATCGTGGTGATGATCGCCGGCTTTGCGAGCCACCAGGACAAGGCGCGCGTGTACATGATGGTTATCCACTACACGGGCCAGACCACCGGCGACGATATCGTGCGTGCATTTGGGCGCACCAAGTTCACCGTTAAGTCCAAGACTATGCGCGGCGACAAGGTCGAAATGGCCGCCGAGGTGTTCTCGGATGGTGTAGATATGCCCTATGCTGACGCCATTCGCGCGCTCGACGGCGTGGAAGACCTAACGTTGATCCAATACAACGGCGAATATCACGGGTAGAACCCTAGCGAGCAGATCGCCCGGCAGATGCCCGCGCAGCGTCGAGCAGTCCGGCGTTCGTCAGAACGCCGGAACGAACAGGTATCATGGTGAAAGCGATTTCA
>DXMX01000005.1:49412-52473 GCA_019413955.1 Collinsella sp. | reverse complement strand
GATGAACTGCCAGCACATGCCGTCGCAGTCTTCTTCCTGGACGGTACCGACGACCATGATCTTGTAGCCCTCGGGGATAAGGCCCATGTCCTTCATCATCTTGGCAGCGTAGGTAGCAGAAGCCATGCCACCCTCCTGGTCGGAGCCGCCGCGGCCGTAGATGATCTCGTCGGTCTCGTAGCCCTCATAGGGATCGGCGTCCCAGTTCTCGATGTTGCCGATGCCGACGGTGTCGATGTGGGAGTCGATGGCGATAATCTTGTCGCCCTCGCCCATAAAGCCCATAACGTTGCCCAGGCCGTCGACCTTGACCTCGTCATAGCCGAGGTTCTCCATCTCGGCCTTGATGCAGGCGACAACCTCACCCTCCTCGCAAGACTCAGAGGGATGGCTAATCATTGCGCGAAGAAAACGAGTCATATCAGCACGGTGGGACTCAGCAGCAGCCTTGATAGCGTCGAAATCGAGTTCTTTAGCCATTGTTCATAACCTTTCATACGAAGGGATCTACCTGTGAGGTGGCGGAGCGATACCTATTTACTCCGCCCAGTATTAGCAAGTGGGGTATTCGCCCTCCCAGACGATGCGACGGTACTGATCCGGATCGGTGTCACCTTCCGTGGAGAAGCAGAGCACGGAGCTCGTCTTGTCCAGGCCGATGAGCTCCTTGAGCTCGGCGTACTCGGGATCGAGCATGAGGGTCTCGACCAGGCCGGTGGTCACAGCGCCGGACTCGCCGGAGATGACGCGCGGGTCACCCTTCTCGGGAGCACCCAGGGTGCGCATGCCGCGAGCAGTAACCCAGTCGGGGCAGGACACGAAAGCGGTGGTATGGTTGCGCAGGATATCCCAGCCCAGGATGTTGGGCTCGCCGCAGCACAGGCCGGCCATGATGGAGGGCATGTCGCCGTCCACGATGCGCGGATCGCCGTCGCCGGCGGCAGCGCCCTTGTACAGACAGGCGGCAGGCGCGCACTCGACCACGACAAAGGTGGGCGGGTTATCGGGATACAGGTTGGTGAAGTAGCCCACCACGGCGCCGGCGAGCGAGCCTACGCCAGCCTGGACAAAGACGTGCGTCGGGCGGTTGATGGCCATCTCACGCAGCTGCTCGGCAGCCTCGGAAGCCATGGTGCCGTAGCCCTCCATGATCCAGGACGGAATCTTCTCGTAGCCCTCCCAGGCGGTGTCCTGAACGATGACGCCGCGCTCGCAGGCATCGGCCTCGGCGGCGGCCATGCGCACGCACTCGTCGTAGTTGACCTCTTCGATGGTCACCGTGGCGCCCTCGGCAGCGATGTTATCGAAGCGGGGCTTGGTGGAACCCTTGGGCATGTGCACGACGGCCTTCTGGCCCAGCTTGTTGGCAGCCCATGCCACACCGCGGCCATGGTTGCCGTCGGTGGCGGTAAAGAAGGTAGCCTGGCCAAAGTCCTTGGCAAGCTGATCGGAGGTCAGGTAATCGAAGGTGCACTCGGCAACGTCCTTGCCAGTCTCGTCGGCAATGTAGTTGGCCATGGCAAACGAACCGCCCAGAACCTTAAAGGCGTTGAGGCCAAAGCGATAGCTCTCGTCCTTAACGCACAGGTTGGACAGGCCCAGGCGCGCGGCCTGGCCATCCAGGCGGGCAAGCGGAGTGACGGTGTACTGGGGGAACGACTGGTGGAAGGCACGGGCCTTCTTCACGTGGTCGAGGCTCATGATTCCCAAGTGCTTGTCATCGCTCTTGGGCATCGTGTTGCCCGCCCACTGGATCTTATCGGCCATACGGTGAACTCCTTAAGTTCTCTCTTGCCGGCCCCCGCATACGCGTTTCAGCCCATTCCCATTCATGCGACTGAACTTTTATGTGGATGCCAAACAAAAAGTTTGTTAGCACTGTTCTATCACACTTTTTGATTGGAAAACCTAACAAATTGTTTGTTGCCGTAATCGGTACCTTTTCGCCGACGAACGGTTACATAACGCAGCGCCGCTTTCGTTATTTGCGAACAAGTGGGGTTTATGGCAAAGTGAGCCCAAACTAATTTTTAGGAAGGCACCTATGACCCCCGCACAGATTGAGTTTTATAAGCGCCTTGCACACGGCCTGGCGCTCCAATTTGGCCCCAACTGCGAAGTCGTCGTCCACGACTTGGAGACCGAGGACGTGGACCACTCCATCGTAGTGATCGAAAACGGCCACGTCAGCGGGCGCAAACTGGGTGACGGCCCCAGCCATATCGTGTTTGAGTCCATGCACGAGGGCGCCACCGATGTACACGACCGCGAGCCGTACCTCACTAAAACCACCGACGGTAAGCTGCTCAAGTCCTCGACGATCTTTATCCGCAACGACGAGGGCAAGCCCGTCGGCATTTTGGGCATCAACTTTGACATTACGCTCATGAAGGCTTTTGAGCGCTCGCTCGATGCCTTTACCGGCACCGGCGGCACGGGCTATACCGAGCCCGAGCCCATTACCAAGAACATCGGCGACCTGCTCGAGGACCTGCTGCACGAGTGCGAGCAGTTTGTGGGCAAGCCCGCGGCGCTCATGACCAAAGACGAGCGCATTCGTGCCATTGGCTACCTCGACCGTCGTGGCGCCTTCCTCATTTCCAAGTCGAGCGAGCGCGCCTGCGAGTTCTTTGGCATCTCCAAATACAGCTTCTATAGCTACCTCAATGAGGCCAAGGCGGCGGCCGGCGACAAGTAGGCACTCGCCTGGATTGCCCTCCCCTTTTGGGCGCGAGTTCTGGAAAGCACGAATCCAAGACCGAGCCGCTTGGGAAGTTCCATATAATCGATGACATTAGTATTTCGAAAGGATGGAACAGAATGGCGTTGAGCAAGGCATCATGCACCGGTCGCGGATTGATTCCGGCAATTGGTGGACATGTGCACCGCATGTTCGATGAGGGTGAAGACGACCTGTTTTCGCTGAGCCTTGACGACGTAATGGATGATCGCCCGTGGACCGCCGACGAACTCATGGGCGGCGGGGCTCGCCCGTCAAACCCCAATCCCGCACTTGCGCCTAAGCCCGCATCTGCGCCGACTCCTGCGCAGTCGCCTGTTT
>DXMX01000005.1:44111-49402 GCA_019413955.1 Collinsella sp. | reverse complement strand
CCGTTATGTACAGCGCCCAGCAGTTGCCTGTTCCTGCGGCACGCAAGCCTCCGGTCGCAAGGCTCGATGAGCCCGTTGCCCGTCAGGTTGCCTACGATTCCTGGGCTGCAGCCGATCTGGATGAGACCTCTACCGGCATGCCGGCGCTCGACGTTCCAGTTAACCCGCTTTTTGCCGCCAACACGAGCGCCGCGGACTATGAGGGCGGTGCGACATATTCCGATTATTCCGATGACTATGCTGGCAACGGTCGCATCGAGACCGAGGACTATGGCACCGCATCGAGCGATTATCTCAACGATCCGTACGCTGCCACGCCTGCACCGGAATATGACCCGGAGGCCGCGTCCGCGCCGGCGTATACCAAAAGCACGGGCGAAGAGCGCTTCGCCGATTATTACGCCGAGGAAAAGGCACTGCGTTTCTCGGAATTTCCGCAGGCTGTCAAGGTTGCCTTTATCGCCATTATCATTGCCCTGCTCGGCGTCATTGCGTTTGAGGGATTCCAGCTGTTCCGCGGCCCCACCCAAGCGGAGTCGGAGACCCAGCAAAAAGAGGACGATAACCAGTACCTGGACATTAACACCCTCAAGGGCGACCCCAACGACGGAGACGACGAGTAGCGAGAGCTGAAGGCAGCCGCAGGATCCCGCATCCAGCATCGGCTTCTAAGTGCTGTTTTGTCATCCAACTACACTTTTCCGAAGTTTTAAGGTGCCTATTTCGACACTTTTCCGGATTTTATACTCTGTCCCTCCAGATGCGCTTTACGGTGCAGGTGCTCGAGGAAGAGCTCTGCGACGCCGACGACCCGCACGTATTGCAGATCAAGCTGCTCGGAGACGATTCGCGTGAGCCGTCGAGTTGGATGCTGTTTGCCGACGGCGCGTGCATCGTGGACGGATCCGGTGCCTTTGCCCGTGAGTGCTTCTGCGAGGGAGCCGAGGTGTTTTTGGACCTGTGCCGAGATGCCGTCGGGGCTGCCGAGCTGCGCCAGTGGAGCCAGAGGGAGTACGAACTGCTGAGCGCCGCGCGTGGGGTTGCGGGGATGTAGGCAGACGCAGGCGGTGTGCAGCCGTTGCACGCCGCCGCTCAGGCCACGCGATGTCAAAAGACTGACACTTGTGTATGCCTTTTGACAGTCCGAAAGCGCTAGCGAAGTTCATTGATGCCGCGGCTAGATGCGCAGCAGTAAAGAGATGCTGAATACAAATCGCACCCATCTCCAATGGATCCAACACGTCAAAATAAGCACAGATACCCGAGCGCTTATGCTACATGGAAGCACAGAGAGGCCCGCGTTCCGAACCACCACAGCTCGGAACGCGGGCCCCAGCAACTAATTCTTTTCGGATAATCCCAATCCAGTAATCTCCTGATAGCGCCGCTTCAACGTATACGCATCGGGAAGCCTAGAGATCCTCTGATGAATCAACTCATTAAAATCCGCCAGATTTCCGATTACGACATCGATGCCGCCAGCAGCGTTGAGCAAATCGACGTACGTCATAAAGCGAAACTCGAACGGAATGCCCTCGATTTCCTTTGTGCATCCATCATGAAAGTCAATCAGTCTCGAAACGTCATGGGCAACGTACGTGACTCTAACGGTCATGTCGTAGGGTTCGTTGCGCAACTTCGCCTCGTGCTCGTGGTAGCGCACAGTTTCATGCAGGGAGTTAATGTGCGCCTGAATGTACTCATCCCGCAGACCGCCACCGTGTGCCTCATAGGCCTCGATATGTGCACGATTTGAAAGGTCCAAGTATTCAACATCGCCATATTTGCGCCCCGAAGCGTTCGTCTCGTTCACGGAAGAGCCGAGACCCCTTGCGAACCAGCCCTCTTCCGGATGAATGCAGCGGGTAAGGAAATCTACCAGCCTCTGATCGAGAACGCCCTTGGTTAAACTGTTTGAGATCCCCACGCGCTTGACAAAAGCCTTGATGGAATCGACGCCGATCGGCTCCAAAGGCGTCTTCGTTTGACGAGAATCGGCAATGAGAATCAAATAACAACGAATAATGTGAGCAACGCGTCTTCTCGTCGTGTAGGGCAACTCTGCCAGAATGCTAAAGACATCGGCAAGCAGAATCGAGCCGTTCCCAGTCTGCCGGGAGAGTTTCGTTTCGGCCCATGCTTCGTCAAGTGAATAGACGGACTTGGCGTTGTTGAGGTATGGATTCTCCTGAGTGGGATGATACATGGAGTTCCAAAGCGCCTTTACATTGCTCGAACGGGGCGTGCATTCGTAAATCGCCCTGCCGGGGAATCTGTCAACCATCTCAAGCGTAAGCAACTCAAAGTAGAGCATAAACTGGTACGGCTCAAAAGGAATGAGGCCCAAGTCGATAACATCGTCGGCAAGCGTATCGCATCTCGAGAACGATCCGAGAAGGCCTCGGAAAGTTTCTCCAGCGACGTCAGGTTCGATATCACCAAACAGGGCGGCGACGTCTGAAACGTCAGTTTCATGTATTCCGGCTATCCTCTCAGAGCCGAAGGGCGGGTCAATACCGATAGAACTGATTACAGCATTGATGGCGTCGAAAGTGGCGGCAGGAGCGTTAAGAATGCCTCTAATCCTATCGAGACCGAGGTGCTGCTCCACGACAAGGGTACGAATGAGCGGAGCACAGCCAATCAAAGCGATTGCATGACTCCTTGCCATGAACTGCTTCTCCTCGAGTTTTTCTTCGAGCTTGAAGTAGCCGTTCGCGAGCTCTTCCATTTCATGGTCGACGCCAACCGCGGCGCTAATGACGTCCTTCAATTCCTTTGAGGGACTATCGTAGTTCTCAAGCCAAAAGCTCCACATCTCGCTGAAGCGATCGGAGATCTCTTCAGCGGGAATCCTGGATTCCTCAGGGCCGTTCTCGTAATAGTCCGCAACCTGAATCGCGGCGCTTTCCATCGAGTTCGGATCTATAGGCAGGGACGCCGCCAGAAGCGCTTCGCATATTTCAGAAATGTTTGCACTGCTACTCATTTACACGCTCCCATAAAGGTTGAGGCTCATAAGCGATAAGGCCATCAAGATCGTCGCTTACCGCACTGAAGGTTAATCCGCAGGCACAAAGCACTTGAGAAAGCTCAGAGACAGTTATGCGCTTGGAGCCGCTTTCCAGTTTCGAAATCGACGCTTGCTGGCATCCCGTTGCCTCAGCGAGCGCCGCCTGTGACATCCCGGAGCGTCTCCGCCATTTAGCGATAAGTCTCCCGAGAGAAAGATTGAAGTCTTCCATAAACGCCCCCTTCCGGCAGCAACCCATGCTTGTATATGATATCATCTCATGAGCTCATTCCATATTGGAATGAGCTCTACTATTCAGGAGGATTGCTTTAATGAAGCGTTTCGTCAGCCTTTATTCGGGAGCGGGCGGTCTCGACCTCGGCTTCATCGCCGCCGGGTTCACCCCCGTATTTGCGAACGATATCAACCCGGACGCCATGAAAACCTACGCTGCCGCGATGGACGCGATCTCGAAGAAGACCGGCAAAACACTGAGCCACAGGATAGTCACGGGAGATATTAGGGAGGTTGAGGAACTGCCCGGAAGGGGTTCGGCGGAGCTAGTCATTGGAGGACCGCCCTGTCAGGGCTTCTCGGTCGCGGGGAAGATGGACCCGAACGACCCCCGCTCGCGTCACGTCTTCGACTTCCTCGGCATGGTCGAGAGGGTCCAGCCCCAAGCGTTCGTGATGGAGAACGTCAAGGCACTCGCCAAGAACAAACGCTGGGCTGGAACTATTGCCGACATCCGCAAGAAGGCGGAAGAGATTGGCTACAAAACCAACCTTGAGGTACTGAACAGTGCCAATTACGGCGTCCCGCAGACCAGAGAGCGCATGTTCCTTGTCGGGATCAAGGACCCCTGCATCGAGTACAACTACCCACAGCCGACAGTCAAGGAATGGGTGGGTGTGGCCGACGCCCTGCGCGGGCTGCCTCCTCTCGGCGAGCCGGGCAATGATCAGACTTGCAAGGCGAAGGTAACTACGGCAAAAAGCCCCGTGCTCCGCCCGTCGCCGTTTGCAGGCATGCTGTTCAACGGCCAAGGCCGCCCGATGGACATGGACAAGCCCGCGCCGACGCTTCCCGCCTCAATGGGCGGGAACAGAACGCCGATTGTCGATCAAGAGACGCTCGAAACCGGAGCGACCCAATGGGTCGAAAAATACCACGAAGAGCTTCAGAAAGGCGGGAAAGTAGCCGATAGCGTTCCTCCTCGCCTTCGCCGCATCTCGGTCCAGGAAGCCGCCACCATACAGACCTTCCCGAGGGATATGCCTTGGTATGGTTCGCAATGCTCCCGCTATCGGCAAATTGGAAACGCCGTTCCTCCCAAGATGGCCTTTGCGGTTGCGCAATCTGTCGCAGAAGCCCTTGGCATGGATATAGACGCAAACCCCTCTCTGCTTGACGAGCTAGGTTAGACAATAAGGGCCCGCAATGTGGCTACCGCCCCAAAACTTTGCCGAGGGTTTCATCCAAGCTCTCCCGCTCGAGGTCTGCAAGGTCCAGTCGATAACTCAAATCGCGAATGCGATCCGGAACGTCCTTGAGAAAGTTGTTAGTCCTGGCAGAATAGCATCGTATATCACGAACAAGATAAGCAGTTTTTAACCCCTTTTCATCTGCCCTGAGAAGCTGCTACAGGTTTATGAAGCCGGTCGTTCAACAACATGTCCCGCAAAAGAGCATACGGCCTTTAATTTGCATCAGATTCTAAACGTCACGCATGAGAAATCAGCGAGGCCCCAAGTTAAAGCGAGAGCCGAACTCACTCACGGCACGCTACAGCCGTGAACCCTCCAAGCCCGCCAGCCGTTCAGATGTTCCAAATGATATACAGCTTGAAACCTGGCGACTTGAATCGAAGGTCATTCCTGGGACTATCGGTAGGCAGCCTATCTGCATGCGTTGATCTATCAAATTGGCCTTGATGCCAAGGTATATCCAACACTCGCCCACCGTTCTCAGCACATCTCCTTACCTCCCCTCCGCCTTCAGCTTCAGCAGCAGATCGCTCAGCTCGGGGCACCTGCTGGAGAGGCGCGTCTGGGCTCGCTCGCCCATCCCCCATCGCTGGCGGATCTCCTGGGCACGCGGGCTCACGCGGTAGTCCCCGTCCATCATCTGCTTGAGCAGCTTGGCGGTCACGCGCGCATCGGCCAGGGCACTATGGGCGTAGCCCGTCGACTCGTCGAACTCGATGCCAAACCACGTTGCCGCGTCACTCAAAGAGACGCACCCGTGGCTGCCCACGTCCATGATCGAGGTATAAAAC
>DXMX01000005.1:33443-44101 GCA_019413955.1 Collinsella sp. | reverse complement strand
CCACTAGTCCGTCCCGTCCCAGCAGGCCGCTCAACGGTGAGATAATGCCCACGACTATCAACGTAAGCAAGGAGCACGCTATGGCAGACAACGAGACCAAACCCTCGGCGGATGACGGCCGAGAGGAACTCGTGGCAAAACAACTCGCATCCACCAAAATCCACCTCGCGCTCACTCAGGAGCGGGCGGACGTCTCCGGCGCCATCAAGCTCCCGCTCGAACGAGTCCCCCAGCTCGGCATAGCGCTCGCCTCACTTCCCTCGACATTCCGCACCGTCACCAATACGGTGAGTGTGCCTATGCTGCTCCGGCCAACCGACAAGTTTGGCAATCCGCTTGACCCATCGATACTTCAATCGTTCAAGGACGGCAGCGGCCTCATGGGGTCCTACCGCGATGCGGCCAAGGGTTTCGGGCAGGCGCGCCTCCACGTAGTCGAGGGCGACATCGCCACAAGCGTCACGCAGGTGCCTTACGATCCAACGTCGTTGTTCATGGCAGCCGCAATCGCGCAGATAAACCAAAAGCTCGACTCCATCCAGGAGTCCGTCGACGAAATGTTCGAGTACATGCGTCAGCGCGACAAGGCCAACATGCGTGGCGATCTCAAGACGCTCGCAGATATCCTCAACGGTTACAGCTTCAACTGCGGCGACGCCACCTACATGGCCAACGCCCATATGATGGTGCTCGACATCGAGCGCGCGTCCACGCGTGACATGGAACTCTTCCGCTCGCAGGCGCAGGCGGACCTGAAAAAGAAAGGGTTCATCGAGGTGCGAGACGACGTGAAAAGGCGTCTCGACCAGGTTCTCGACTATCTCAAGGACTACCAGCTCGCCACCTATATCCACGCGTTCTCGCTGTTCCTCGAGCCCATGCTCACCCAGAACTTCGAGTCCGCAAAGCTCGCAGACACTGCCGCAAAAATCGAAGCGGACTCGCTTGCGTACCGCGAGCTCTACACCGAGTGTTACGACGCACTCGAGGCAAGCGCTGCCGACACTATCGACGTGGCACTTCTGGGCGGCATCGCGTCCGCTGGCAAGATGCTCGGTCGCGTCATCGCGGCGACGCCCATCGGCGAGTTCACGCCCATAGACGAGGCGCTTGAGGGTGCAGGAGAGGACATCGGCAGGTTCAACGACGAGCAATCCGAGAAACTCATCGAGAAGCTCCACCAGGCAAAGACGCCCGACGTCGCGCCGTTCAGGCAGAGCATAATGGAGATCGACACCCTCTACAACCGCCCCACGCAAATCGCCGTGGACGCCGAGAACGTCTACATCCTGCCTGCCGAGC
Organism: Collinsella sp.; assembly: GCA_019413955.1. Taxonomy (GTDB): domain Bacteria; phylum Actinomycetota; class Coriobacteriia; order Coriobacteriales; family Coriobacteriaceae; genus Collinsella. The sequence goes on along the minus strand of DXMX01000005.1, from coordinate 42,799 downwards.
AGCAGGAAGAGTAGCGATACACGACAGGCACGCGCCACGCAGACAGCTAACGCCCCCTATCTCCCCTCCGCCTTCAGCTTCAGCAGCAGATCGCTCAGCTCGGGGCACTTGCTGGAAAGGCGTGTCTGGGCTCGCTCGCCCATCCCCCACCGCTGGCGGACTTCCTGGGCACGCGGGCTCACGTGGTAGCCCCCGTCCATTACCTGCTTGAGCAACTTAGCGGTCACGCGCGCATCGGCTAGGGCGCTGTGGGCGTGACCCGTCGACTCGTCGAACTCGATGCCAAACCACGTCGCCGCGTCACTCAAAGAGACACACCCGTGGCTGCCCACGTCCATGATCGAGGTGTAAAACGCCTGCAGGTCGGCCCAGTCCGTAGGAAATGCGGAAAGGTCGATGTGCTTTGCCTGGCACTCGGTCAAAAGCTGTCGACGATCCGCCCCACTCCAACAAACCACCTGGGCGGAGTAGCGACCGATCCAATCGCTGAGCCTTTTGATCACCACATAGAGCGGATCGGCCATCGCGGTGTCCACAGCCGATATCCCCGTAAGCTCGCGGACGGGATACGCAACGCCTTCGGTAAATTCTGTCTGCACAAACTGCGAGAACTCACCCATAACGTTGCCGTGGTAATCGAGCTTGACGGCGCCGGCCTCAATAATCTCATTGCGCAGCCCACGGCGCTGGCGCTGCTTTGGCACCGGCGCAAACTCAAAGTCCAGCACAATCTGGCGCGCAAAGTTCGTCGTATCGATAGCCGAGATACACGGCGTCTTTTCAGCTGACACGGTTAGGGCCTTTCTCCGTTGCCTGCCGCTTGCTACATAGGCGGCTACATTGCCGTAAGGATAAGCGCCCGTACGGACATGAAAGTGGGGCGCAATACCATGCGCCAGGCACACGCCATGCAGACGGCCCCAAGAGAGTTGCCCGCTCTATTCAAATGCATGAAAAAGATTTAGGCCCGGTGACTTGAATCAGCGGTCATCCCGAGCCCATCAATATGCAGTGCACCTACAGAGGGCTGGTTAATCAAACGGGCTTTCGGTGACGAAGACCTGCGCGTCTATCCCCAATCGCCCAGCGCCGTCTTCTGCCGCCCTTACGAAAGGCTGCTATTCGAGGGAATCACGTTGCTGTTATTATCGAACATATATTCGTATTTATGACCGCGCTTTGATAGAATGGCAGTTGTTGACGGCAGTTCCATGTGCCGGGCAGCGCCCTCCATGCGACGGGAGGTGATGCCCATGACCGATCTGATTGATTTCGTGAAGCTCCTGACCGCTTTGGTCTCGCTCCTCACGGCGCTTATCGGACTTTCCGAGGCACTTAAGCAGCGTACGAAGCAAAAGAAGAGGGGTCGACGCCGTTAAGGCATTGACCCCTTGAACTAAGTAACGGCGCTGCCCAGCTATCACTCTTGGGCTGCCGTCGACTTTATTCTACCCACGGTTGCCAGGTTTAACAAATGAATTTTCAGTAATGGAGCCTCGGAGCCCGCTCGCTCAACCACCTGGCCATCGGATTAGCCGGATTCTGGGACACGCCTTCCGTCCCAGGCCTCTACCGGAAAATGCGTCCCACCCTGAGATGCCACCGGGAAAGCGTATCCCGTTTTGGAGCCAAATTCCGGGTCGTAGTTTCCGCCTGAGGGCCGATCCGGAAACGGCATCCCATTCTGAAGCCGAAATCTGGAACGCACTTTCCGCCAAAGGTCGCAAAAGGAAAGCACATCCCATTCCCAGCATCAAATCAGGACGCGCTTCATTATCCCCGCTCACACATCTCGGCAAACGAGATCAGCTTGACGTCTCCCCTACTCTCCGCGGCATCCCGACATCCCTGCGTAAAGCCGCTTTTTGAGAAAAGCGCATAGCTTTTTCGTTGACGTCTAAAGAGCTCGCTTCGGTGCACGAGCTTTTGCAGCACGTCTTCGCCCACCGGTTCATTGCGCCATTTGCACTCCGCAAACAGCGCAGTGCCCTCGCCATCGTCAACAATCAAGTCGATTTCTTCCTGCGTATGCGTGCGATTATCCGTCCCCCACCAGCGCCCAACGCTTGCCGGAACCACATCAAGCTGGCCCGCCCGCGCGAGTTCGTACACGTATTGTCTGCATATAATCTCAAAGACCGTACCCATATAATCCGATACGTGCGGCTCAATGCGCTCATACGCCATCTCGGCCATATCGTTTTGAATCAGCCCGATGTTCTGCGGAACAAACTTGTACCAGAACCTAAACATCTGGTCGCTCAGCAGATACACGGCTCGCTTATTGCTCGTCTCGTTTAGGGGCAGCTCGCGCTCGACAATCCCAAGCGACGCCAGCTTATCCACATAGCTCTTTACGTTGCTCGCAGGGATTCCCGTAGAGCTCGCAATCTCCGAGATCTTCGAGCGCCCCTGGGCAATTGCTTGCACGATCGCATCATATTGCTCGGGATTGCGGCACTCCTGCAATAGCAGGTTACTCGGCTCCTCAAAGAGATAGCCCGTAGGAGTAAGAAAAAGACGTTTGATGTTGTCCTTGAGCGGTGCGGCAGGATCGACTTTCTCGATATATGCAGGAATGCCACCCGTCATGCCATAGCAAACTGCAGCGTCTTCGCGACCCATGCTCTGCCACAGGCCGAGGGTCGTCATAAAATCGAGCGGCATGATCTTAAACTGGGCCGTACGCCTACCGTATAGCGGACTCTCGTAGCCCAACACCTGCTCTTCCATAAACGAAAGCGACGACCCGCACAGGATAAGCATAAGCTTGGTCTCTTTGTACAAGTGATCGATCTTGTCTTGCAGCAACGAGCTGATCTCGGGATTCGATTGGGCGAGATAAGGATACTCGTCGATCACGACAATCAAACGTTCCGTACGAGCCATGGTAGCCAATGCATCGAACGCCTCGTCAAAACTACGAAACGACACGCCAGCAACACCAACGGAGCCCGCAAGTATCGCCTGGCTAAAGCCATGCAGGTTTGCCTCTGCATTGGTGCGACGAGCTTGAAAGTAAATAGCCTTCTTGCCTTGGATAAACTCTGTGATAAGACGCGTTTTGCCCACGCGACGGCGGCCGTAAATCACAGGCATCTCAAAGGAGCCCGTGCCATACAGTCGATTGAGCTCGGACATTTCCGCCGTTCTTCCGATAAACATAGGGCCATCCTTCCTTTACGTTATAGCTAGCTATATTATACCTTCCTATAATATAGCTAGCTATAACGTAATTCGACAAGCGGCGCACGCAAAAGGGTCGGTACACCACCGCACGTGGACCGTTCCGGAAAATGTATCCCGTTCTGGAGCCAAAAACTGGGCCGTAGTTTCCGCTTGAAGGGCGATCCGGAAAGCACGTCCCATTCCAAGTGGCAATTCCGGGTCACGGTCTCCTCAGGTACAAGACGACGATCCTCCGCCCTTATCACATGCCTTCAAATATGCGATCCAGAAACACAAAACAGCAGATAGAATGCTCTTTTTCTAAAAAGTACACGTCCCGAAACTTACCAAGACTTCATATCCAGCTACCGTTCACGGTCGCCGATTACCGCCCACCGATTCAAACAAGAAATATGTCGCCAAAAGCAGGTCATCTACCTGCATGGTTAGATTTTGGTCAGCTTTTGGTCAGCTGAGCGGCAAGTTCCAGCTGATACGTTTTTGCTACCCAAAAGGAGGCGGTAGCTCATGACCCATTGCAATGACCAGCTCATCGACCAGCTGTTGAACCAAGCCGAACAAGAGGGGCGCTGTCTGATTCCCCCGAGCACGGCGATCCGAAAAGCGCTCCTTCGGCGCACCGGCGGCACGGTTGTCTCGCCCATGCCGGGGTTGTTTGCGCGAAAAACGCGCTGGGATGAACTCAACCGAGCGCAACGCCATTGCGAGATTATCCGCGCCCTTGCGATCATCCATCCCGATTGGACGTTCTGCTCGTTTTCGGCAGCTTGCCTGCTGGGGCTCGAGGTCTCGTGGCGACACCTGAACGTCGTGCATGTTTGCAGCTCGACAAAGCCGTCGGCTCGTCCGGGCGCACATATTCAGCGACACCAGATTGAGCCGGCCGGAGCAATACGCAGAGCCGGCATATCGGTAACGCCGCCCATCCAAACGGCCACAGATTGCCTGCTGCAAACTGGTTTTGCCGACGGCATGCCCATTGCCGATTCGGCGATCTCAAAGCTCGGCCTTGCGCCGGAACAGCTGATGGAGGCCGTTGAGCAACGAGTGACTGCCCGCAATGGTCGCGCGATTCGTACGGCTCTCACAACGCTTCGATATGCCGACGCCCGCGCCGAGAGCGGCGGGGAATCGGTCGCCCGAGCCATCATGATCGAGACGGGCTTTGCGCCCGACTGGCTTCAATACGAGCTGACGGACCCCTTCGATTCGGCCAAGCCCATACGAACGGACTTTGCCTGGGAGCGCCAGGCGCGGGAACTCACGCTGGGCGAGCTCGATGGGCTCATCAAATATACCGACCAGACCATGCTGGCCGGACGCACCACCGCCGAGGCGCTCGTTGCCGAACGACAGCGCGAGGCGCACTTGTCGCTCTACGGCCATCCTCTGCTGCGCTTTACCATGAACGAGGTCCGCTCGACAGGAATGCTCGCCAAAAAGCTGCAGACGGCAGGTATCCGGCAGACCGCGCTACCGACATGGCTCAACGATATTGAGCTGTAGGAGCTGCTGAGCTTATGCCCGCCTGCCCACCAAACTGGGACACACTTTCCGGTTGGCAGCACCCGCGGAAACCATGTCCCAAATTGAGCGCTCAAAACGGGATGCACTTTCCGGATGGCGGGCCTAGCGGAAAGCACGACCCGTTCCGAGACCGAATTCCGGGACGCCGTTTCCGCTTGAGGCTTCAACCGGAAAATGCATCCCACGCTGGAGCCATATTCCGGGACACAGTTTCCGCCTGAGGCCGATCCGGAAGTTGCATCCCATTCTGAGGCATGATTCCGGGACGCAGTTTCCGTATGCGGAGGCGTTCCAAACAAAAGGCCTCGGCTCGCGATGGAGCCGGGGCCAAAGGCGCAGCGTATGTAGTTGATGCTGAGCGCGAACAGCCCGTCAACAATGGCTGTCCGCGCCCTACCCTAGCCGCGGTGACGGGCGCGGCTGTATGGCGTATCCACCATGGGCAGATCGGGACGCAGCTTGCCGTCGAACGCGCGGTAGGCGTTCTGCACGGCGGGCGCCGTGGGGATCGTTGCGATCTCGCCGATGCCCTTGCCGCCGTATGCCACGGGCAACAGCTCGTCCTTCTCCACGTAGATGGCGTGGATATTCGGGATCTCGGGCGCACGGAACAGCCCGAGCGTACCGTACCTTGCCTGGGGCACGCAGTCCTTGAGCGGCCAGTCCTCAGTAAGCGCATAGCCCATACCCATGAGCACGCCGCCTTCGATCTGACCCTGGATGGAGATGGGGTTGACCACCTTGCCGGAATCGTGCGCGGCATAGACCTCGCTCACGCGGCCGTCATCATCCAGAATGACCACATGCGTGGCAAAACCGTAGCAGATGTGGCTCTTGGGGTTGGGAACATCCGCACCCAGCTTGTCGGTCGGCTCCAGATACACGTAGCCAAACTCGCATCCCTCGAGCGCCTTGATGGCGGTCGCGGGATCCTGAGGATGCATGCCCTGGCCGGCGACGAGCTCCTGCGTGCGCAGCTGATAGGCGCGACCGTCGTCGTACTCAATCTTGACGCCGTCGCCATGCGCATTCACGGGAGCGGCGGGCGCAGACTTGCCGGCCTCGATGTCAAGCATGGCATCGCGCAGCAGGAAGGCGGCACCGCGCACGGCCTCGCCGGTCACGACCGTCTGACGCGAGCCAGACGTGGTGCCGGAGTCGGGAGCGTTCTCGGTAGAGCACTCGCCATTGGCAATGCAGCTCAGCGGCAGACCGCAGGCCTCGGCAACGTCCTGCAAAAAGACCGTGTTGCAGCCCTGGCCGATGTCGGACGTGGCGGCGTAGACCACGGCGCGGCCATCCTCGACGCGGATCTTGCAGCGGCCGGCATCGGGCAGGCCCACGCCCACGCCGGCGTTCTTCATGGCGCAGGCGATACCGGCGTGTCCGGGATGCGCGTAGTAGGCATCCTTGACCTCGAGCAGCGTCTCTTTAAGCGCCGTGGAGCAATCGGCAATCTGGCCGTTGGGCAGAACCTCGCCCGGCTCGATGGCGTTGCGGTAGCGAATCTCCCACGGATCCAGGCCGACCTTCTCTGCCAACAGGTCGATCAGGCTCTCGAGCGCAAACTCGGACTGGCAGACGCCAAAGCCGCGGTACGCACCGGCGGGCGGGTTGTTGGTGTAGTAGCCAAAGCCGCGAATGTCGGTGTTCTGGTACTTGTAGGGGCCGACGGCATGCGTGCAGGCGCGCTCGAGCACCGGGCCGCACAGCGACGCGTAGGCGCCGGTGTCAAAGTTGATCTCGCAATCCAGGCCGGTAAAGTTGCCCTCGGCGTCGCAGCCCAGTGTAAAGGTGCCGTCCATGGCGTGGCGCTTGGGATGGAAAGCGAGCGACTCGGCGCGCGTGAGCTTGCACTTCACAGGACGCTGGAACTTATAGGCAGCGAGCGCAGCCAGGTGCTGGATGGACACGTCCTCCTTGCCGCCAAAACCGCCGCCCACGAGCATAGTCTCGACGACCACACGCTCGGGTTCGCCATCCCAGCCAAACATGTGGGCACACTCTTTGCGCGTGTCGTAGGCGCCCTGGTCGGTCGACTGCACCTTGACGCCATTCTTGTACGGGAAGGCAACGGCGCACTCGGGCTCCAAGAAGGCATGCTCGGTAAAGGGCGTAGTAAAGCGCTGCGTCACGGTGAATGCGCTCTCCGCCAGCGCCTTGGCGGCGTCGCCGCGCGTCACATGGCGGCTCTGGCACACGTTGTCCTTGAGCTCCACCGTGTTGCCAAAGGCAAAGAAGCTGTCGTGCAGGCGCGGGGCGTCGGCAGACCTGGCCTCGGCGATGTTGCGCACGGGCTCCAGCGGCTCGTAATCAATCTTTACGAGCTTCTTGGCCTTCTCGAGCGTCGCCTCGTCCTCGGCAACCACCAGCACGATGGCGTCACCCACGCAGCGGGTGATATCGCCCTGGGCGATCATGACGTCCCAGTCCTGGATAAGGTGGCCGACCTGGTTGACCGGCACGTCCTCGGCGCGCAGGATGCCCACCACACCGGGCAGGGCCTCGGCCTTGGAGGTATCGATGGAGAGCACACGGGCGCGCGGATACTTGGAGCGCACAGCGCTGGCATAGGTCAGGCCCGGCTGGTCGATCTCGTCGATGTCGTCGGGGTACTTGCCCTCGCCGAGCACCTTCTTGCGCACGTCGATGCGGAAGGCGCGCTTGCCCACGCCGTAGTCATCGCCGCGCTCCAAGTCCTCGTCGATCTGCTTTTCGCCGCGGAGCACCGCAGCGGCCAGCGCAATGCCCTCGATAATCTTCTTGTAGCCGGTGCAACGGCAGACATTGCCGCGGATGGCGTACTTGATCTGCTCCTCGGTGGGCTCGGGGTCCTCGGCGATGAGCGCCGCACCCGCCATGACCATGCCGGGAATGCAAAAACCGCACTGCACGGCGCCCACGGCGCCAAAGGCGTACACAAAGGCCTCGCGCACGTCCTCGGGCAGGCCCTCGACGGTCACGATGTTGCGGCCGGCGGCAAGAGCGGTGGTCAGCACGCACGCCTTGACGGCCGCACCGTCCACATGAATGGTGCAGGTGCCGCAGGCGCCCTCGGAGCAGCCGTCCTTGGCGGAGTGAATGTGCAGGTCGTCGCGCAGATAGCGCAGCAGTGGCTTGTTCTGAGTCGTCGTGCACTCGACGCCGTTAACGGTAAAAGTGAATTCCTGTGCCATGGTGATTCCCTTCTACACGCCGGCGGCGATGCCAGTGCGGTCGTGGATGGCGCCATGCGGGCAGACGACGGCGCACATGCCGCACGACAGGCAGTCCACGCCGTCGATATGGGCGCAGTTGTCCTCGATGCGGATAGCGCCGGCAGGGCACTTTTTGGCGCACATACCGCAACCGATGCAGCTCGTGTCGCAGACCTTGCGCGCAATGGCGCCCTTATCGGTGTTGTTGCAGCGCACCAGAATGTTCTGGTAGCCGGGGACGAAGGCAATCACGCGCTGCGGGCACGCCATGCCGCACAGGCCACAGCCCGTGCACTTGGAGCGGTCCACGCGGGCGATGCCATCGACCAGCGCAATGGCGCCGTGGGGGCAGGCCGTGACGCAGGCGCCACAGCCAATGCAGCCTTCGCTGCAGTGGGCGTCGCCGCCTGCGGAGGCGCAACCGCTTCCGCAGGCAACGTAGGCCACGTTATGTTGAATGGATTTGGCCATAAGAGACTCGCCTATTTCTTAAGAAGGTACGAATAGTTGTCGCGCACAGCCCTGATGGTCAGGCGGACGGCCTCGGGAAGACCGGTGTTGACGGCATCGACCGAGACGGTGCGGACCGTGCCGGCGACGCGAACCTTAAAGTGGTCCTCGTCCACGGCCAGGAAGCCCTCGTTCTCGGAGTTCTCCATGTCCTCCTCGCTCCAGAACAGGGTGAGCTTGTCCTTGTAGGGACGACCCTCCTGGTAGGGGCAGAACACGGCGCAGTTGCCGCACTCGTTGCACATGCCGTCGACATGGACGACCTGATGCTTGGCCAGGCCCGGCACCTTAATGGCAACGTTTGCGCGGTTGGGGCACACGTCGCAGCAGACCTCGCACACCGAGCCGCAGCCCAAGCAACGAGTCTTGGTGCAGTTGCGCTTGTCGCGGCACAGCGACCCCTTGCGTTCGTAGCAGGTGTCCTCGCGGCCGGCCTGCTCGTTGCAGTCGGCGTACTTGTTAAAGTCCACGCCGGCGATGGCGCGGGCGACCTCGGCGGCGTCGGCAATAGCCTCGACCACGGTAGCAGGACCGCGACGGCAGTCGCCCGCAGCCCAGACGCCCTCGACACCGGTGGAGGTGGCGGCAAGACGGCCACGACGGTCGTGCTCGACGCCCGCGGCATCATACAGGCTGGCATCGATACCCTCACCCACGGCGCAGATCACCGTGGTGCCGGGAAGCTCAACGGTCTCGCCCGTGGCAACGGGGCTGCGACGGCCGCTTGCATCCGGCTCGCCAAGCTCCATAACATCGCAGGTCAGCACGGCGCCGTTGAGTGCCTTGGGAGCCAGCAGCTCGCAGAACTCAACGCCGTCGGCAAGAGCAAGATCAAGCTCTTCCTCGTCGGCGGGCATCTGCTTCTTGGTGCGGCGATACACCAGGCGCACGTTCTTCACACCAGCCAGGCGCTTGGCCACGCGGGCAGCATCC
>DXMX01000005.1:27212-33433 GCA_019413955.1 Collinsella sp. | reverse complement strand
CGTCGGTAAAGCCCTGGGCCTTGAGCTCGCCGATGGACTCCACGCGAGCATTAAGTTGCACCTCGGCGCCAAAGGCCAGGCAGAGCTCGGCATCGTGGGAGATGTCGTCGCTCGCAATACGGAACTCGGGGATCACGTGACGGACCACGCCGCCAAGCGAATCGCGGGCCTCGAAGATGGTGACGGGCACGCCGGCGCGCGTCAGGAAGAACGCCGTCGCCAGACCGGCAGGGCCGCCGCCGATAACGGCAACGTTGCGCTCGCTGTCGTTGGCGATGGCCTGGGCGCGCAGCTTAGGCAGCACGGCGGTCATGGCCTCGCGGGCGGCCTTGAGCTTGCTGGCGCGAATCTGGGCGCCCTCGGGCTCGTAGAACGCACGCTCGCAAGCGCGGCCGCAGGGATGCGGGCAGATGGTGCCGGTAATGAACGGCAGGGCGTTGCGCTCGATGATGATGTTGAGCGCGTCCTCGTAGCGCCCCTCGTCAACAGCCGCCAGATAGGCGGGAATATCCTGCTGGATGGGGCAGCTCGTGCGGCACGGCGTGGTAAAACAGTCGGAAAGCGGGCTCTTGCCGGCGACCTTGCGATCGGGCAGCGGGCGCAGCGGCTTCTTGTAGAGCGGGTTGGTGAGCGAGTCGGTCTGAATCGCGGTCACGGCCTCGAGCGAGACGCCCGCGAACGGCTTGCCGTCCAGGTCGGTAAACTCGCCGGCCATTTGGCTAAAGCGCTCGTAGCCACCGGGCTTGAGCACGTCGGTCGCCAGGGTGACGGGCCAAATACCGGCGTCATACAGGGCGCGGATGTTGTAGACCGTGGCGCCGCCGGAGTAGCTGATGCGCAGTTTGCCATCGAACTGCTCGGTAATGCGACGGGCGGCCTCGATGGTCAGCGAGAACAGCGAACGGCCGGACATGTACATCTCGGTGGATGGCAGCTCGTTTCTCGTCACGTCGACGGGGAAGGTGTTGGTCATCTTGACGCCGAACTCCAGGCCGCGCTCGGCGCACAGGGCAATCAGGCGCTCGAACATGGGCACGGCATCGGCCCACTGCAGGTCCTCGCGGAAGTGCGTGTCATCGAAGACGATGTAGTCAAAGCCCAGCTCGTTGAGGCGCTGACGTGCAAACTCATAGCCCAGCAGCGTGGGGTTGCACTTGATGTAGGTGTTGAGGCCCTTCTCGGTGATCAGATAGGTCGCGATGCGCTCGATCTCGGCCGGCGGGCAGCCGTGCAGGGTAGACTCGGTGATGGAGTTGGAGACGCGCGCCGGGATGGACTCGACAAACGCGGCGTCAACATGCTCAAACTTGTCCAGGTTAGCGAGCGCCCACGTGCGGCACTCATTCCAAACCTCGGAGCCGCTGGCGTCCTTCATGCCCTCGATGTAGGCGTCGACCTTGGGGCTCTTGATACCCTCCAGGTCATAGCCCACGGACATGTTAAAGACAAAGCCGTCCGGGCTACCCAGGCCGTACTCGCGAGCGATGAGGTGGCATGCGAACCATGCCTTCACGTACTCGGCAAAGGCCTGCGGAACCTCGAGCTCGGTCGACCACTCGCAGTTGTAGCACTCGTCCTGCGCCACGATGCAGGGCTTGTTCACACACTTGGAGAGCTCCTCGCCGTCCATAACCTGAACGGTCTTGAGCTCAAAGAAGCGGGAACCGGCCACGTAGGATGCCACAATGTTCTGGGCAAGCTGCGTGTTGGGGCCGGCGGCCGGGCCAAACGGAGTCTCGATGCGCTCGTCAAAAATGGGAAGCGCGCCCTCCTGGTTGGTCGTGACCATCTTGCGCACGCCAAAGACGGCGCCCTGAGTCTTGTGCTCCTCGATGATCCAGTTCATCAGCTGCGAAAACGGGATCGGCCTCATGATGTCGCTCATAGTGAGCTCCTCTCTGTAACGCCCGGCGAGACCGCGCGGCGGGCGCAAATACGGTGTAGCGCTAGCACAGCGCCGGCGACCCCGCGGAGGTCGCCTATACGCGCGTCGAATGCGGCGAAACACCCGACGCGCGTGAATCTACTTGTGAATTAGTAGGTGCAATCGTTGAGCGTGCTCCAGAGCTTCTTGGACTCAGCCATGGTCCACGCGTTGATCTTGTCCTCATCAATCCCAACGAACTCGCGATCCTTGTACAGGACGCGGCCGTTGATGATGGTGGTGCGGCAGTTTTTACCCATCATGCCAAAGAGCATGTGGCCGTCGATGTTCTCCTCGCTCAGCGGCGTAAAGGGCTTGTAGTCCATAACGATAACGTCGGCGGCAGCGCCGGCCTCGAGCACACCAAGCTTGCGATCGAAGTACTTGCTCGCCATCTTGGCGTTGTTCTCAAACAGCATAGTCATGGCCTCGCACCAGCCCACGTTGGGCATGGCAGCGTTGTGGCGCTGAATGATCAGGAAGACCTTAAGGCTCTCGAGCATATCGTGGGTGTAGGCGTCGGTACCCATGCACACGGGGATGCCGCGGCGGAAGAACTCGAGCACGGGGGCGCAGCCCACGGCGTTGCCCATATTGGATTCGGGGTTGTTGACCAGCCAGGTGCCGGACTCCTTGACGATATCCATCTCGGCAGGTGTCACGTGGATGCAGTGGCCGAGCATGGTGTCGGGACCCAGCAGGTTGTGCTGCAGCAGGCGCTCGACGGGGCTGATGCCGCCGCGGTTGAGGCGGGAGTCCCACACATCGTTCATGCCCTCGCACACATGGATGTGGAAACCGGTCAGGCCGTTGTTGGCCTCGGCCATCTTGTCCATGGTCTCGTCCGACAGCGTAAAGGTGGCGTGACCGCCAAACATGGCGGCGATCATGTGATTGTCGTTATCGCGACGCTCCTTGGCGGCCCACTGGGCAAACTCGGCGTTCTCGGCAATGGCCTGGTCACATTTTTCCTGACCGCGACGGTCGGAGACCTCGTAGCACAGGCACGAACGCATGCCCAGCTCCTGAGCGGCGTCCTTAATGGTAAAGAGGCTGCCCGGAATCTCGCAGAAGCTTGCATGGTGATCGAAGATCGTGGTAACGCCATCGCGGATGGAATCCAGAATCGTGGCATAGGCGCTAGCCTTGGTGCCGTCGAGCGTCAGGTTGTCGTCAATCTTCCACCACTGCTGCTCAAGATTCTCCAGGAAGTTGGTGGGGTTGCAGCCCTTAATGGCAAGGCCGCGGGCCAGACCCGAGTAGATGTGGGTGTGGCAGTTGATAAGTCCGGGCATGATGAGGTTGCCCTGGGCGTCGACGTACTCGGCATCCGGGTACTTGGCCTTGAGCTCGCGCTCGGGGCCCACTTCGACGATCGTATCTCCGTCAATAGCGACTGCACCGTTGGGAATGAACGGAGTCTGAGCGATGCGGGTAAAGACGGAACCGTTAGCGACCAGAAGCATAAATGCTCCCTTCAACATCAGAGGCGGGGTTTGACACCTCTGACATGGCGGAAGTGCGAAGCGCCGGCCTACACCGGAAACGGGCCCTCTCCCGTCAACGCTTCACCAAAGGGACAAGCCCTTTGAAGTGCGGCTTGGCGCCGCATGGCGCCGGCGGACGAGGCGATGCGTCCACCGGCGAATAGCACCGAATTGGTTACTTCTTGCTCTCGGGCAGGACCAGATTCACAGCGGCATCCTTGGCGGCATCGATGTGCTGAGCCACGACCGGCGTCTGCGGAAGGATCAGGTTGAGCACGATGGCCATGATGGCGGTGGGGGTTACGGCGTTGGAGCCGATGACGGTGGACACCCAGGTGGGCATGCCCTCGCCGGCAAGGCAACCGCTGGCCATCCAGATACCCAAGCCAAAGACAACGGAGGTGCCGACGATGGTGGTGGTGCGCTGCGTGAGGCCCTCGCGGGTGAACATGCGCACACCGTTCATGGTGATGGTGCCAAAGACGCCGACGGTCGCGCCGCCGATGACGGGCTGCGGGATAGCGGAAAGGACGGCAGAGAGCTGCGGGAACAGACCGGCGATGGCAAAGACGGCCGCGATGATCACAAAGACCCACTTGTTAACGACCTTGTTGGAGCAGATGATGCCCACGTTCTGGCCAAGGGCGCTGGTGGGAAGACCGCCCAGCAGGCCGCCGACCATAGAGGTGAGGCCCTGGGACACGATAGCGCCGGAGAGCTCGCGCTCGGTGGGCATACGGTCGATGGAGCCCAGGCAGGCGGCGGAGACGTCACCGATAACCTGGATGGCAACCATGGGGAACACGACGGCGAGGGTAATGCAGACCTCGGGATCAAACTCGAGCGCGTAGGGCATGAGCTTGGGAAGAGCGAAGACCTGAGCGGTGGCGACGCTGGAGAAGTCGATCATGCCAAAGGGGATCGAAACGATCATGCCAACGATCATGCCAAAGAACACGGATCCCAGCTTGAGCGTGCCCTTGCCAAAGTTGGCGAGCGCAAAGACCACGGCGAAGGTGATAAGAGCGACGCACCATGCCTGCGGGGTGCCCCACAACGGCGTGCCCATGCCACCGGCCATGTATTTGACGGCCGTGGGATAGAGAGAGACACCAATGGAGAAGATGACCGTGCCGGTCACGACGGGCGGGAACAGCCACTTAATCTTGCTGTAGGCCAGACCAAAGAGGACCGCGACGGCACCGCCGACGATCTCGCCGCCCAGCAGCGCGCCAAAACTAAAGCCCGAGGCGCCCATGGCCTGAAGGGCCGGCAGGAACGCGAACGAAACGCCCATGACGATGGGCAGGCCGCCGCCAATGCGGCGGAAGGGAGCGAAGGCCTGAAGGGCCGTGTCGATTGCCGAAAGAATGAGTGCAACCTGAATGATGTCGGTGCTCTGCTGGCTATTAAAGCCGTAGACGCCGGCCATGATGACCGCCGGGGTAATGATGCCGGCAAACGATGCCAGTACATGCTGAAGGGCACACGGGATCATTTCCTTAACGGGCGGCATGCCTTCGCGAGTGAACAGGGCTTCAGTGCCGTTCGTAACCGTCTCCTGGGTCATTTGACCACCAATCCTCGAAGTAGTTGTTTTCGCATCTAACGCTCTATTGTGACGCAGTGCGGGGTTGAGGTTGTGCCTTCGTTGCATATCGTATTAAAGATGATTCTCATTCTCAATAATAATTTTTTGTTATCAGACTATTCTTCAGCTGAGATAATGCATTTCCGCAGGTCAGGAAAGTGTCTGGTCAAAATAACATCTAACATTTCTTTTGGTCAACCGTTTACCGCTAAATTCCTACCGTTCGTCTGCATTACGCAATGTACCTGCGGATATACGAGATGATGGGCAGCGTGTTACCATGAGAAAAAATTGTTATGAACATTTCCGATTTCACCCAAAGGAGTTGCCCGTGAACGAGACCGTACGTCGCTTTTTGCCGATGGTCGATTTTCTGGAGCAGATACTCGGCAAAAACAGCGAAATCGTGCTGCACGATTTCTCGGATCCCGACCACGCCATCGTCGATATTCGCAACGGCATCGTGAGCGGCCGCAAGGTCGGCGGTCCCGCCACCGATCTGGCACTCAAGATCATGCACGACGCCAAGTATCGCGACCTGCCGTTTATTACGGGCTACGAGGGGCGCGGTGCCGGCGGCAAGACGTTGGAGTCAGCGACGTACTTTATCCGCGAGAATGATGAGATCGTCGGTATGCTCTGCGTCAACACCGACCTCTCGACCGTGCGCTCCATCAACGCCATGGCGCAGCAGCTCATGGCGTGCTTCGACGCGGCGCCGACGCGCACGGAGCCCGCCCCTATCGAGGTCGAAAGCCTTTCGGAGTCTACACAGGAGCTCATCGACCGCAGCATTGCCGAGTTGCTGAGCGCGCGCGGGCTGGATGTAGCGTCGCTTGGTCAGAGCGACCGCGTGGACGTCATTCGCCACCTCAACGGTATCGGGGTGTTCATGCTCAAGGGCACCGTGGCCTGCGCCGCCGCCGCGCTGGGCATCTCTGAGCCCAGCGTCTACCGCTACCTGCAAAAAGTCCGCAAGGAAGGCTAACGAGCAAAATGGAGTGCGGCTCCACAAGCGATCCGTCACTTGATAAAAGACCCTGCAGCTCGCACGCGCTGCAGGGTCTTTTTGCATGTCATGTTTAGTTGTGGCCAACGCCTTAGAGAGCGGCAACGACCTCGATCTCGACCAGACCGCCAGCCGGAAGGGCGGCAACCTGGAAGGCGCTGCGCGCGGGGAACGGGGCCTCAAACTTGGAGGCGTAGATCTCGTTCACGG
>DXMX01000005.1:24871-27202 GCA_019413955.1 Collinsella sp. | reverse complement strand
GGTAGACCGTGGTCTTGACGACATCGGCAAAGGTAGCGCCGGCAGCGGTCAGCAGGGCCTCGACGTTGGCGAGGGACTGCTTGGCCTGGGCCTCGACGCCCTCGGGCATCTTGCCGGTCGCGGGATCGATGCCCAGCTGGCCGGACAGGAACACCATGTTGCCGGCCTGGATACCGGGGGAATACGGGCCGATGGCTGCGGGTGCGTTATCGGAAGACACGACGGTCTTGCTCATGTTTTTCTCCTTACGATCAATTGAGAGAGCGTGAGCGCGGTGTTCACACCGGGAGGCACAGTTCGGTCTGAACACCGCGCTTGATTGGGATAGTACTCAAGGTTTCTGTTTGATGCAAGAATATTATCAGCTTGCGAGAATATTTTATCGCCCAACGGTTTCCCCGAACCGCTGAACGGTTCTCATGTGGAGCAGCCAGTCCAAGCTGCTGAAGACTTTGTCCTGCTTAGGCTGCGGGCGTCGCCCACCGCAGCGACGCCACTATACTTTTGAATATCTGAGCATTTTGAAAGGCAGGATATGACCGCAACCGCCAGCCGAACCACTAACCGCAGGCCCGAGCTTTTGGCCCCCGCCGGAGGCCCGGAGCCCTTTGCCGCCGCGCTCGCCGCCGGGGCAGACGCCATCTACTGCGGCATGGGCAGCTTCAACGCCCGCCGCAAGGCAACCAACTTTACCGACGAGGCCTTTGAGCAAGCCTGCCGCGCCGCGCATCTAGCCGGGTCGCGCGTCTACGTCACGGTCAACATCGTCATCAAGCAGTCCGAGATGGGCGATGCACTGCAGCTCATTCATCGCTGCTCCACGCTGGGCGCCGATGCCTTCATTATCCAGGACTGGGGTCTGTTCTTTGAGGCCAAGCGCACCATGCCCGGCATCGAGACACATATCTCGACCCAGGCGAACATCCACGACGACCGCGGAACCCTTTGGTGCCGTGAGCAGGGCGCCGACCGCGTGACTCTCTCGCGCGAGCTCTCCATCGACGAAATCGCCGCCATTCACGACGCCGCGCCCGATGTGGACCTTGAGGTCTTCAGCCATGGCGCCATCTGCTTTTGCTACTCGGGTCTGTGCCTGCTGTCGAGCTTTGCCATGGCGGGCCGCTCGGCCAACCGCGGCATGTGCGCTCAGCCCTGTCGCCTGCCTTACGAGCTGATCGACGAGAACGGCCGCTCGCTCTCCCCTGCCGGTCGCGAGCGCGCGCTATGCCCGCGCGACACTAACACGTCGCAGCTTGTTCGCCGTCTGTATGACGCCGGCGCCGCATCGCTCAAGCTCGAGGGCCGCATGAAGGCTCCCGATTACGTGTACTCCATCGTCGATGTGTACCGTCACCAGATTGATGACATGCTGGCCGGGGTCGCCGTAGATAAGCACGAGGACGCCGCTCGCCAGCGCCAGCTCAAGCGCTGCTTTAATCGCGACTTTACGCACGCCTACCAGGATGGCACCTCGGGCGACGAGATGATGAGCTACGAGCGCTCCAACAACCGCGGCCAGATTGTGGGCACGGTGCTGGGCAGCCGTCTGGCCAACCGCGATGTACGCGGACTAAAGCCCGACGATCGCCGTCGCCGCGCCGCCATCGCCCGCATTGAGCTGCTTGAGCCCGTGGGCAAGGGCGACCTGCTGGAGCTTCGCCACGATAACGAGTTTGACCAGTTCCTGACCACCATTGCCGCCGATGATGCCGCTGCCGGCGATGTTATCGAGTGTCGCGTGCCCCGTAGCATGCCTGAGGGCTGCCGCGTGCGCGTGATTCGAAGCCAGCGCGCCATTGACGCCGCCGGCGCCGCACTCAAGCGCGATGTGCTGCGCCGCCGCGCCGTAGACGTGTCCGTTGTGGCGCGTCTGGGCGAGCCGTTTGCCGTTACGCTCACCTGTTGCGACGATCCTTCGCTTACGGCCACGGCCACGGGCTTTACCGTCGAGGCCGCCAAGACCCGCGCGGTCGAGGCGTCCGATCTGGTTGAGCACGTCGGGCGCATGGGCTCCTCTCCCTTTGAGGCCGCGAGCTTTGACGTTTCGCTCGACGCCGGCTGCGGTATGGGCTTTTCCGCCGTGCACAAGGTGCGCGCCGCCGCTTGTAAGGCGCTGGAAGAGGCCATTCTGGCACCGTACGAGGAGCGCGCGAAAACGCTCGAGCTGCCGGCGATTGTAACCAGTAATTCCCGCCCCGCGCCCGAGCACTACCGCGATGAGCCGCAGATCTGCACCACCGTCACCTCGCTCGAGGCCGCCGAGGCCGCCCGCGCGGAGGGTGCAACGCGCATCTACATGACCACCGATGCGCTCGAGGCAGCCGGTGTCTC
>DXMX01000005.1:0-24861 GCA_019413955.1 Collinsella sp. | reverse complement strand
CCGCCGATGCACTTGAGCAGGGCATTGTACCCGTACTCGACGAGGTCTGCCGCACCGTCGACCACGAGCGCGTTGACCCGTGGGTTGTTGCCGGTGCCACGGTCGATATTGGCAACATCTCTGAGCTCGCGCTGGCCGCCCAGGTTGGCGCCACGGCGGAGGTCCGCTCTTGCCTGCCGGTGCACAACACGCCCTGCATGGAGGCGCTTGCCGAGCGCGGAGCCGGTGCGTTTTGGCTCTCGCCCGAGATCACACTCGACGAGATTGTCTCGCTCGGCGCCGCCGCGCCCGCGGCTCTGGGCATCACCGTCTTTGGCCGCCCGCGCGTCATGACAAGCGAGCATTGCATTCTGCAGGTTGCCAACGGCTGTATCCACGATTGTGCCAGATGCCGCCTGCGTGCCCGCAAGCTCTCGCTCAAGAATATCGACGGAAAGGTCATGCCCGTCCGAACTGACATCCACGGCCGCTCTCGCCTGTACGATGCCTACCCCATCGACCTCACGCCGCAGGTACCGCAGCTGCTCGACGCCGGCGTCCGTCGTCTTATGGTGGACGGAACGCTGCTCGAGGCCGATGAGATTGGCCGTGCCGTCGCTCGCGTCCGTCGCGCCGTCGAGGCGGCTCAAGCCGGCCGCAAGCCCGCCGCCCGCCTGCGCGGGGCGACTTCGGGCTGCATGTTTGTGGGAATCAGCTAACCGAAAGGCTTACACGTGAACGAAGAACCTCAAGTCCTCTACTGCGATGCCTGGCTCATGGCCATCGACAAGCCCGCCGGCATGATCGTCCACGGCGACGGCACCGGTGAACGCACGCTCACCGACTACGCCAGCGACCTGCTGCTGGCGATGGGCGACGGCTTTGCCGCGACCGACATGCAGCCGCTCAATCGCCTGGACCGTGACACCACCGGCGTGGTGCTGTTCTCGCTCGACAAGCAGACGCAGCCCGCCTTTGACCAGATGGTCATCGACCACGCGTTCGAAAAGCACTATCTGGCGCTCGCCGAGGGCAAAATCGACTGGAACGAGAAGCTCATCGACAAGCCTATCGCTCGCGATCGCCACGATAGCCGCAAGATGCGTGTCGGCGCCAGCGGAAAGCCCTCTCAGACGCGCGTCAAGGTACTCAAGCGCCTTAAGAGCCGCCGAGGCCTGCCCGCGCGTTCGTATATCGATGTTGAGCTGCTCACCGGCCGCAAGCATCAGATTCGCGTGCACCTGGCCAGCGAGCGTCACCCCCTGGTTGGCGACGACCTGTACGGAACGCCGCGTCCCTGCGGCCTGATGCTCCACGCCCACAGCGTGTCCTTCACGCATCCCGTAACCGGCGAGCACATCCACATCGAAGCCCCCTGCCCCTGGGAGCCCTAAACCACCACAATGGGGACAGGCACCTTTGTGGTGGTTTTGCCGCAATGGCTCAGCCACGGTCCCAAAATGTCTCGATCTGTAACAGTTAGAACCCATTTTCCGGTCTATCTGTTACAGATCGAGACATTCGAATCCCCCTCAAGGAAAAATCTCAATCTGTAACAGTAACTCGGCAAAATCAGTCCCAGATGTTACAGATTGAGACAAAGGGACGGCGCGGTTCGGAAGAATCTCAATCTGTAACATCTAACCCACTTTTAACGGTCTAGTTGTTACAGACTTAGACAAAACGGCAGACAACAATAGCGGCATCGCCCGTAATGGACGTTGCCGTTTTTCTATTGAGAAAACTACTCGGTTTTCGTTACTAACCGCCACAGTGGGGACAGGCACCTTTGTGGTGGTTTTGGCCTTACTTCGCCCCGTTGCTAAACCGTGATGACGTTTTCCATCGTCTGGTACTTGGCGGGCACCTCGCCCGCGGTGATAATCGTTGCGTCACGGAAGTCCGCGAACTTGACGGGCGCCACCATGCCAAATTTACTGGCGTCCGAGATTACGAAGCGCTTAGCCGTATGGCGCATCGAGATGCGCTTAACCTGCGCCTCCTCGATATCGGGCGCCGTGAAGCCCTGCTCGGCGGCAATGCCGTTAGAACCCCAAAAGCCACAGTTAAAGTTGTAGCGGTCCAGGGTTGCCAAGGCATCGGGGCCAACGAGCGCCTCGGTCTCGGGCTTGAGCTCGCCGCCCAGCACCACGATGCGCATACCGCGTAGGGCGAGATGCTGAGCATGGAGTACGGAGTCGGTCACATAGGTGACACCCTCAAGGCGCGGAAGATGCTCAATGAGTCTGAGCGTCGTCGAACCCGAATCGATGTACACAAAGCTCTCGGGCTCCACCAGCGCCGCCGCACGGGCGCAGATACGCTCCTTGTCGTCGTTATGGAGATCGCTGCGCTCATTAAGCGTTAGGTCGCGCGTCACGTGCGCGCGCTCAAGGCTCGTCGCTCCACCGTGTACCTTGGCGATACGGTGTGCGCGGTCGAGCGTCTGCAGGTCGCGCCGAATGGTGGACGCCGTCACGCCCAGGGCCTCAGCAAGCTCTGGCACGGTAACCGAGCCGGCCTGTTGCACCATCGACACGATCGCGTTGAGCCTATCTTCCGCAAGCATCGCTTACTCCTCCTCGGGGTACACGACTCCCCAATCGGCGCGGAGCTTGGTCATAAGCTCCATAACATCAGAAGCATAATCCAGCAGCTCGCGCTTGGAGTCGTCGCCGGCAACGGCCTTCTCAAGATCGGCCATCTCATAGCAAAGGGCGTAAGCTTCGGTGCCGGCGTGGACCTCCTCGCGGTGGCCGTCCACAGTCCACACGATGGTCGCGTGATCGGCGCGCGGATACTCGTTGACCTCGATATAGCACTTGTCGAAGCTGATGACCGAGCGCTTGGGCTGCTTGGAGTGGAGCGTGAGGCTCACAACACCCAGCTGCTGCTCGGCGTTACGGCAGACAATGCCGCCCGCAACGTCGACACCGGTCTCACAGGTGTTGCCCAGCGAGACAACCTCAGCGGGCTGGCTCGCCATAAAGAGGCGCATAACGGAGAGCGCATACACGCCAATGTCGAGCATGGCGCCACCGGCAAGGCTACGGTTGTAGAAGCGGTTGGTCAGGTCGCCGTACTCCTTATAGCTGCCAAAGTTGAGCTGAGCGAGATTCATGCGGCCGAACTCGCCGACATCCATGCGACGACGCAGCTCCTGATACAAGGGCATGTGAAGCACCGTGGTGGCGTCCATAAGGACCACGTTGTGCTCGTCGGCAATGGCGCGGGCCTCGTCAAGCTCGGCGGAATTGAGGGTAATGGCCTTCTCGCAGAGCACGTGCTTGCCAGCTGCCAGAGCGGCTCGCAGATAGGTGATATGCGTGTTGTGCGGCGTGGTGATATAGACTGCGTCAATGTCCGGATCGGCGTAGAGATCCTCGACCGTGCCATAGACCTTCTCAACGCCATACTGCTCTGCAAAAGCCTGAGCCTTGGACAGCGTGCGGTTGGCAACGCCCGCGAGCTTTCGGCCGGCAAGGGCGAGAGACTGAGCCATCTGGTTGGCGATAACGCCACACCCAATTACAGCCCAACGAAGCTCGGGAGCCGTAAAGATGTCGTTTGGGAACGGCTGATTCTGGACCGAGGCAAACGCCGCCTTTGCGGCTGCCTCGGCGTCGAGCGGAGCCTGTTTGGAATCTGCCATGATGTGCCTCCTGAGTCATCGGAAGTCCTTCATTTCTAACAAACCTATAGTCGCACAATTGCGCGCGTATCTGCTCGTGTTTGCGTATTTATTTGCTTATCGGTCATTATTTAGCCATAGTTGGCAGATGTTTGCGCGGCTATGCGCATTGTCGCGCAAGGCTATGCGCGTAAATGCGCATGCGACGATCCTTGTGAAACATAAAGGGGCGGAACACCAAAGCCCTAAAAGACAGACCCAGCTGTATTACTTCACCCCTCTGGGGGCATCAGACATCAAAGGATCGTCCCAAACTGCCGGCACATAGAGACTGTCCCCCCAACGACTGGTCATTTAAGTCTGTCCCCAATGAATGGTCGTCCCCAGCTGCCGACAGAAAATGAACGCCCCCAGGTGCCGGCATTTCAACGGCCACTCATTTAAGTCTGTCCCCAATGAGTAGGGATAGAAAAAGGCCCGGGTGCCGTGGGGCATCCGGGCCTTTACTAGCAACTTGATGTTGCGGGCAGCTTAGAACTTGTGGCCGCACTTCTTGCAGACGCGCAGCTTGTTCTTGCCGTCCTTCTCGTGACCGACGCGGGTAACCTTACCGCACTCGGGGCAAACGAGATTGACGTTGGAGGCATCGATGGGAGCCTCCTGCGAAACAATGCCGCCCTGCTGGTTGGCAGCGTTGGGCTTGACGGCCTTCTTGACGACCGAAACGCCCTCGACAACGACCTTGTTCTCTGCGGGGAGAGCACGCAGGACAACGCCCTGCTTGCCGCGATCCTTACCAGAGAGAACCTGGACCTTATCGCCCTTCTTGATATACATATATCTCCCCTAACTACAGGGTCTCGGGAGCGAGCGAGACGATCTTCATGTACTTCTTGTCACGAAGCTCGCGAGCGACGGGCCCGAAGATACGGGTGCCGACGGGCGAACCATCGTTGTTGATGACAACGCAGGCGTTCTCATCAAAGCGAATGTAGGAGCCATCCTTGCGGCGGATCTCCTTAACGGTGCGAACGACGACGCAACGGACAACGTCCTTCTTCTTGACGTTGGCGCCAGGGGTAGCCTCCTGGACAGCACCGATGAACACATCGCCGATGCCTGCATAACGACGCTTGGAACCGCCAAGCACCTTGATGCAGCGAATCTTGCGAGCGCCGGAGTTGTCGGCGACGTTCAGCATGGTTTGCATCTGAATCATGGTAGATGTTCCTCCGAACTAAGAACCGAAGAGAGGTGCGCTGCCTTTATACGGCCTGTGGTATGCAAGCCAGGCATACGCACATCTTCGGAAACGTACAAGTCGTAAGAGCGACTGCTTATTTAGCGCGCTCGACGACCTCGATGAGGCGCCAACGCTTCATCTTGGACATAGGACGGGTCTCCATAACGCGGACGGTGTCGCCCACGCCAGCCGTGCACTCCTCGTCGTGAGCGTGCAGCTTCTTGGAGCTGGTCATCATCTTGCCGTACTTGGGGTGACGCTTGCGCTCGGTGATGGTGACAACAATGGTCTTGGCACCGGAGACGGAGGTAACGACACCCGTACGGACCTTACGCGAGTTACGCGAATCAGTCATGTTCTCTCCTTAGGTCCTACTCGGCGACAGCGGACTTCTCCGCTGCGATCTCGCGGGCGCGCTGCTCCGTGAGGACGCGAGCGATGTCCTTCTTCACGGTGTTGACGCGAGCGGTGTTGTCCAGCTGGCTGGTGGCCATCTGGAAACGAAGGTTAAAGAGCTCGGCGCGCATTTCCTTCAGCTTCTCAACGAGCTGAGCGTCCGAGAGCTCACGAATCTCTGCGGGCTTCATTAGTTCTCCTCCTTGGCGGCGGCGGCGTCCTCAGCAGCCCACTTGGCCTCGAGAGCGGCCTCCTCAGCCATCTCCTTCTCGATGCGCTGCTCAGCGTTCTTAGCAGCAACAATCTTGGTCTTGATGGGAAGCTTGTGCTGTGCAAGACGCAGAGCCTCGCGAGCGACCTCCTCGGGCACGCCCTTGACCTCGAACATGATGCGGCCGGGCTTGACAACGGCCACCCACTCCTCGGGGTTACCCTTACCAGAACCCATGCGAGTCTCGGCAGGCTTCTTGGTGATGGGCTTATCGGGGAAGATCGTGATGTAGACACGACCGCCACGCTTCATGTAGCGGGTCATGGCAATACGAGCGGCCTCGATCTGACGGTTAGTGATCCAATGGGCCTCGAGAGCCTGGATACCAAACTCGCCGAAATGCAGCTCGGTATTACCCTTGGCCTGGCCCTTCATGGAGCCACGCTGCACCTTGCGGTGAAGAATACGCTTAGGGGCAAGCACTACTGACCCCTCCTCTCGGAGTTACGACGACGAGGACGGGAAGAGCCCTCGAGTGCAGGGTTGGGAACAGGCTGGCCCGGGAGCTTCTCGCCCAGGTAGATCCAGACCTTCACGCCGCAAGCGCCCATGGTGGTGCTGGCGACAGCCGTGCCGTAGTCGATCTTGGCACGAAGGGTGTGCAGAGGCACGCGACCCTCACGGTACCACTCACGACGGCCCATCTCGGCACCGCCGAGACGACCGGAGCACTGGATACGGATGCCCTTAGCGCCGGCCTTGCGGGCGGACTGGACAGCCTTGCGCATAGCGCGACGGAAGGCAACGCGGCCCTCGAGCTGCTCGGCGATAGACTGAGCAACGAGGTTGGCGTCAAGCTCGGGGCGCTTGATCTCGACAACGTCGACGGAGAGCTGGCCCTTGGAGACGCCAGCGACCTTCTCGAGCTCGGTACGGAGGGTATCGATCTCGGCACCCTTCTTACCGATGACAACGCCGGGGCGAGCAGTGAGGATGATGACCTTCACCTTGTCACCAGCGCGCTCGATCTCGACACGGGAGACAGCTGCGCGGGAAAGACGCTTCTCGAGGTACTTGCGGATCTCGAGATCGTTACCGAGGGTCTTAGCGTAATCCTTCTCTGCGAACCAGCGGGAGCGCCAGTTCTCGGTGATGCCAAGACGGAAGCCGGTGGGGTAGACTTTCTGACCCATACAGCTTTACGCCTCCTTTCGAGGAGCAACGACGACGGTGATGTGGGAAGTACGCTTCAGAATGCGAGAAGCGGAACCCTTGGCGCGGGGACGGATGCGCTTAAGCGTCGGACCCTCGTCAACATAGGCAGCGGCGACAACCAGGTTGTCGGCACGCAGACCATTGTTGTTCTCGGCGTTCGCAACGGCGGAACGGAGAACCTTCTCGACATCCACGGCGACGGCGCGGTCGCAGAAGTGGAGGATGTCGAAGGCCTGAGCGACAGGCTTGCGGCGGATCAGATCGACCACCAGGCGGGCCTTGCTGGGGGAAACACGCACGTACTTAGCGACGGCGCGAACCTCGGTGGCCTCAGTTTCAATAGACTTAGTTGCCATTTACGGTTAACCCCCTATTTGGCCTTGTGGCCACGGAACGTACGAGTCGGCGCGAACTCGCCGAGCTTGTGACCAACCATGGACTCGGTAACATACACGGGCACATGCTTGCGGCCGTCGTGGACGGCGATGGTGTGACCAACCATCTCGGGGAAGATGGTGGACGCGCGGGACCAGGTCTTCACGACGTCCTTCTTGCCAGCCTCGTTCATCGCGGTGATACGCGAGAGAAGGCGAGTCTCCACGAACGGGCCCTTTTTGAGACTTCTGCTCATAAGTGCTTTCTCCTAAAACTCGGTATCCGAAATTACTTCTTACGGCGACGAATGATGTGCTGGTTCGAGACCTTCTTCTTCTTGCGCGTACGAAGGCCCTTCGTCGGCTTACCCCAGGGGGTAACGGAGGGACGACCAGAGGTGTGGTTCTTGCCCTCGCCACCGCCGTGCGGGTGGTCGACAGGGTTCATGACGGTACCGCGGACGGTCGGGCGCACGTTCATGTGACGCTTACGGCCGGCCTTGCCGATGACGATGTTGGAGTGATCGGCGTTGCCGACCTCACCGACGGTGGCGCGGCAGGTAACGAGGATGCGGCGCATCTCGGAGGAAGGCATACGGACGATAGCGTACTTGCCCTCCTTACCCATCAGCTGGCAGGAGTTACCGGCGGAACGGGCGATAGCGGCGCCCTTGCCCGGCTGGAACTCGACGGCGTGGATGAGCGTACCGACGGGGATGTCGGCGAGGGGCAGAGCGTTGCCTGGCTTGATGTCGGCGTCAGAACCGGACATGATGGTCTGACCGACCTCGAGGCCCTTGGGGGCCAGGATGTAGCGCTTCTCACCGTCAGCGTAGTGCAGCAGAGCGATGCGAGCGGAACGGTTCGGATCGTACTCGATCGTGGCAACCTTGGCGGGCACGCCGTCCTTGTTGCGCTTGAAGTCGATCACGCGGTAACGACGCTTCACGCCGCCGCCCTGGTGGCGGGTGGTGATGCGGCCGTTGTTGTTACGACCGGCCTTCTTGGGCAGGGGCTCGAGAAGAGACTTCTCGGGCTTGGTGCAGGTGATCTCGGAGAAGTCGGAGATCGTCTGCCAACGCCTACCAGCGGAGGTCGGCTTAAGGTGCTTTACAGCCATTACAATCCCTTTCAATAGGAATCCGTTAGCCATCGCAGACAGGGATTCGAGGTTCTGCCTCGGGTGCGATGACACCGGACGTATACACGGTTCCGGGCGTGTCCATTTTATACGCCCAAAACCTTGAGCTCCCGCCTCCCCTATTTGGGAGGCATGAGCTCACTCAACAGCAGCGAGTCTTAGGCCTGGTTGCCAAAGACCTCGATGGTGTCGCCCTCGGCCAGCGTGACGATGGCCTTCTTCCAAGAACGGGTCTTGCCGGCGACATAGCGCACGCGCTTGGTCTTGGGCTTGACCGTCAGGGTGTTCACGCGAACGACCTTGACACCGAAGATCTCCTCGACGGCGTCCTTGATCTGATACTTGTTAGCATCCTTGGCGACCTCGAACGTGTACTTGTTCAGCTCCATGCCGGAGAAGGAACGCTCGGACACGATCGGACGGATGATGATCTCGTGGGCGGTCATTTATGCAAGCACCTCCCCGAAGTGAGCGGCGATGTCGGCGGGCATCAGCACAGCGTTGTTGTTGACGAGATCGTAGGTGTTGGCCTCGTCAGCGGTGATGATGAACGTCTTGGGAATGTTGCGGAACGACAGGTAGGCGTTGACGTCCTCATCGCGAACGATGATGGTCAGACGCTTGCCCTCAAGGCCGAGAGCCTTGAGCATGGCGACGGCAGCCTTGGTGGAAGGCTTCTCGAAGCCGTAGTCGTCGACGAGCACGAGCTCGCCATCGGCCAGCTTGGCGGACAGCGCGGAGCGCATAGCCAGCTTGACCTCCTTGTTGTTCATACGCTTAGCGTAGGAACGGGGCTTGGGGGCGAAGACAACGCCACCGTGACGCCACTGGGCAGCACGGATGGAACCCTGGCGGGCACGGCCGGTGCCCTTCTGACGCCAAGGCTTCTTGCCGCCACCGGAAACCTCAGAGCGGCCCTTAGCGGACTGGGTGCCCTGACGCCAAGAGGCCATCTGGCACTTGACGATGTGGTGCATAACGTGGATGTTCGGCTCGATGCCGTACACCTCAGCGGCGAGCTCGGCCTCGGCGACCTTCTTGCCCTCGCTGTTCTTTACTTCAAACTTTGCCATTTAAGTGTTCTCCTTGGTATGACGCTGGGCTAAATGGGCTGGGCCCTTAGGCCATACGGATGGCGACGAGACCATTCTTGGCACCCGGGACAGCGCCCTTGACCAAGATGAGGTTCTGCTCGGCATCGATGCGGACAACGGAAAGGTTCTTGACGGTAACGCGCTCGTTACCCATGTGACCGGCCATCTTGACGCCCTTGAGGACGCGCGCAGGATAGGCGCACTGACCGATAGAACCGGGGTGACGCTGGAAGTGAGAACCATGCGTCATAGGACCGCGGCGCTGACCCCAGCGCTTGATGCGACCCTGGAAGCCCTTACCCTTGGAGGTACCGATGACGTCGACCTTCTCGACATCAGCGAAATCAGCGACGGTGACGACCTCGCCGACCTTGTGCTCCTCGCCGTTCTCGACGCGGACCTCACGAAGGAAGCGGACAGGCTCGACGCCAGCCTTGGCGAAGTGACCAGCCATGGGCTTGTTCACGTTCTTGGCCTTGATGTCGCCGAAACCGATCTGGACGGCGTCATAGCCGTCGGTTGCCTGAGTTTTAACCTGCGAGACAGCGCAGGGGCCAGCCTGGATGACCGTGACGGGAACGACGTTGTCGTCCTCGTCCCAAACCTGGGTCATGCCAATCTTGCGGCCGAGAATCATGCTGATCAAGATATGATCCCAACTCTCGCGTGGTCTTGGGACAATGCGTACACCACCGAGCGTACGCCCCTAGAGGACCACTACTTACACGACGTGCTCCCCAGCCTTGTATTTCGCCCGGACTACCTGACAACCCTA
Organism: Collinsella sp.; assembly: GCA_019413955.1. GTDB lineage: Bacteria > Actinomycetota > Coriobacteriia > Coriobacteriales > Coriobacteriaceae > Collinsella. The sequence continues at coordinate 14,802 of DXMX01000005.1, read as the reverse complement.
TTAAGCAGGCATTTTGTCCAGTCAGAATACTCCCCTGGTTTCACACAGCTGTTTAGTATACACGGCTGCGGGCGTATCCATCGAGATTCATATTTCACTCACATTGTTTACGCAGGTAAAGTGCGTGGCACGTTCCCAGTGTGCGGCGGAGGGGGCGGGCCTGAGACATATTAAGGTTGTCGCGAGTTCCGCACGAACAGGAGAGCACTTAATGTGCTCTCCGTCGTGAGCAGGATTGTAGAGCAGCAACCTTAATATGCCTCAGGCCCGCCCCCTCCGCCGCACACTGGGAACGCCACGTTGATGTCTGCTAAACCTTGTTCGCTCAGGCTAATGACTTTGTTGGGGGTCCACTATTTGCTGGAGGGTGAACTTACATTGATGAGGTTCGCCTTCTGCTTGTGGCTTTTGCCCATCGAAATCGAAGATCATGATGGCGCAGTTGGGGAGTTTTGTTGGGAGCTCGAAGCCCTCTGGGGCTGCAGCCTTGATGAATTGGCGGCTGGCGCTGCCGTGGCTTACTGCTAGGAGGGTTTCGATGCCCTCGGAGCCCATGATATTGGTGAGGGTGTCTACCATGCGCTCTTGCAGTGCCTGGCTTCCTTCTCCTCCGAATGGGATTAAGTCCTCACCTGGATCCCAGACGTCGGTGGGCAGGGCGTCGTGGGGGCCTTCTTCGAAGGTGCCGTAGCTGCGCTCGATAATGCCTTCGCAGGGCTCGACTGCTGCGTCCGGGCCAAGGAGCTCGTTTGCGACGAGACTTGCCGTGTCCATGGCTCGGCCTAAGGGTGATGAGACCACTTTGTCGGGGACGACGCCGTGGGCTTTGAGCCATGCGGCTGCCATCCCGGCTTGCTGACGGCCTAAGTCGGTGAGCGGTGAATCGCAGCGGCCCTGGACCAGCTTTTTGACGTTGAACTCCGTCTGACCGTGGCGGAGTAGATACAGCTTCTTCATGCTCTCCCCTTCTGCATAACCTGCTTTGCCGGCACAGCCTCACTCGTGGGTATGCCCAACGTAGTCTTCGTCGATCGTAATCTTGGCAATCGACTTGGGATATTCCGATTCGACCCGTTGTGCCAGCGCGTGCTTTAAGTCTTCGGCACTCATCTGCAGATCCGAGGGACGCACGCAGTCAAAAATCACGTTGGTGTGCGTGGGGCCCGGCACGCAGCGCAAATCATGAATCGAAAGGCGGCTATCGATCTCCTGGGCCATTGCGTTGATGCGCAAGCGCATGCTCGCCACCTTTGGATCGTCGGTCACGATGGGGTCGTAGTGAAGTGTGACAATCATGCCGTCTTCGTTCCTAAACGACTGCTCGATGTTATCGAGCGTGTCGTGACTTTCCAGCGGGCTGGCCTCGGCTGCCATCTCGGCGTGAGCGCTTGCGAACTTCCTGCCCGGGCCGTAGTCGTGAACCATCAAATCGTGAACGCCCAAAACGCCGGGATAGCTCATGATCTTGTCTCGAATGTGCTTGACCAGCTTAGGATCGGGCGACTGACCCAAAAGCGGGCTCACCGTATCTTGAATAAGTTCAAAGCCGCTCCAGCCAATATAGGCGCCAACGGCAAGGCCAACCCATGCGTCAAGATTGATGTGCGTCACCTGCGAAACAATTGCGCACGCCAACACGGCGCCTGTGGCAAGGACATCGTTCTTGGAATCCTGCGCGGTCGCATGCAGCGTCTCGGACTCAATGCGATCGCCGAGCTTTTGGTTGAGGGCCGCCATCCACAGCTTTACAACCATCGAAAGTGCCAGGACTGCCACCAGAGCAAGCGAGAACTCGACAGGCTCCGGGTTGACAATACGCTCCACCGAGGACTTCACCAGTTCGATGCCAATAAGCAGCACGAGCGCCGCCACGACCAAACCCGAGAGATACTCGTAGCGACCGTGGCCGTAAGGATGCTCGGGGTCGGCCGGCTTGCTCGCCAGCTTAAAGCCCAGCACGCTCACGATATTCGAGCTTGCATCGGACAGGTTGTTCATGGCATCCGCCACAATCGAAACCGATCCCGACAGCACGCCAATTACGCCCTTCGCAGCGCATAGTGCCACATTGGCGAGAATACACACCACGCCCGTCAACGTGCCCACGCGCGCACGGTCGCCCTGCGCACGCTTAACAATCCACTCGACCATCTACATCCGCCCCCACGGTACTACCTATATATCTATTGCTCAAACGGATTGTAGTGTAGCCACTTTGTCCCCCAGATACAAAAAAGGCCGCAACCCACACGGGCCACGGCCTTGGAATATGGCAAAGGAATCGTCCTTGTGTCGCACAGGTTTACGCGCTTACTTCGGCCACGCTCTTCGAGGTTTCGGGTGAATCGGCTCCGTCCCCCGTCGTCTGTCCCTTCGCCGGCACCACGCCAAAGCAGTAGCTCAGCGCCGCAGACACCGCAAATGCCACACCGCCGGCAGCGCAGCACCACAGCAGGTTCGAGATGCCGCCCGTGGCAAAGCCAATGACCATAAGGACATTCGTCATGCCGATGGTATAGGCCGTAACGTGGCCCACGGCCGCAACAAGGCCTCCGACGGCGCCGCCAATGGCCATGCACGTCAGGCACCTGCCATATTTAAAGCCGCAACCGTACAGCGCCGGCTCGCTTACGCCGCCAAGAACACCCGAGATTGAATAGCCCAGCATGAGCGCCTTCTCGTCCTTATCCGCAACGCGAAGCGACGCGCCAAAGGGCATACCCCAAACGGCGAACGTTGCCATCGTCGCGGCGATCAGGATGCACGAATCCGTTCCCACACTCATAAACTGCGCATAGGCGAGCGATAGGACAACGTTGCTGACGCCGGCGATCTTTAGGAACTCCCAGCCCGCAGCAAGCCCCATGAGCGTGAGCAGCGACACGATGCCACCGGAATTGCCAAGCATAAACATAAGCTGGCCCAACAGCATGCCCAGATAGCTGCCCGCCGGCGCCGTAATACACAGCGAAACCGGAACCATGACAAGCATGGTTGCAAACGGAACGAACGAAAACGCCACGGCCTTAGGGATAACGCGCTTAAAGAAACACTCCACTCGCCATAGCACGGGCACCGAGATGAGAACCGGAATAACAGTCGTCGTGTAATCGTTGACCGGCGCAGGAAGCAGACCATACACGGAAGTCATCGATGCCCCCGTCGTCGATGCGGCATCGACAAGCTTAAGCAGATCGGGCGCAATCAATACGCCGCCCAGCATCATGCCCAGCTGCTCCGAGCAACCGAGCTGGCGGGCGGCCGCCCAACCAAGATAAATGGGCAAAAAGTAGTAGCCGGCGTTATAGAGCCAACTGTAGAACAGGCGATAGATTTCGGAATCGGCAGACCACAGGCCCAGCATGCCTTCGCCCATAATGACGGCGACGGTGCGGAACAACGCCGCGCAGACAATAAAGGGCAGCGCCGACATCATGCTTTTGGACAGATAGTCCACCACGGCCATGGCGTTTGATGAAGCCGTCGTTGTAAACGAGGTGTTAGAAACTTGTGACATGGAACGCCTTTCCCAATGTGACATGCGGGCTGTCCCCCTGTCACATCGTGCGGTACTGACCGATTGCGCGGTACTTTTCGTAGCGGAGGTTTGTGAGGGTCGCGTCGTCGAGCCGCCCAAGCGTATCGAAGGCATCAAATGCCGAGGACATGACGGCACCAGCGATCTCCTCATGCGACAGGCCCCTATCGTCAACAATGCCGTCGATGATGCCGAGCGCCAACAGATCGGGAGCCGTGAGTTTAAGCGCCTCGGCGGCCTCATTCGCGCGCTCGGTATCCTTCCACAGGATCGACGCACAGGCCTCGGGGCTCACGACCGAATAGGCCGAGCTCGAGAGCATCAGGATGCGGTCGGCCACGGACAGCGCCAGCGCGCCACCAGAGCCGCCCTCGCCTGTCACCACCGAGACAATCGGCGTCTTGAGGCCGCTCATCTCCATGAGATTCTGGGCAATCGCCTCGCCCTGGCCGCGCTCCTCGGCACCGATGCCGCAAAACGCGCCCGAAGTATCGACCAGACACAGAACCGGTCGACCAAACTTTTCGGCCTGGCGCATAAGGCGACGCGCTTTGCGGTAGCCCTCGGGATGGGCCATACCAAAGTTGCGACGCATGCGCTCTTTGGTCGTGGTACCGCGCTCGACGGCGATAACCGTCACAGGACGTCCGTCTTTCCAGCCAATGCCACCCACCACGGCGGCGTCATCACCAAAGTAACGGTCGCCATGCAGCTCCACAAATCCGTCCAAGCCCAGCGAGATCATCTCACCCGCCGTGGCGCGATCTGCCGAGCGGGTCTGCTTGACAATCTCGAGCGCGGTTTTTGGTGGCGCCGAGCGCTTAAACAAGTGTTCCAGCTTTTTGCCGCGGCGACCCGTATGCACAATCTCGTGCGGTGCCCCCAGGCCGGGCGCGTGCCCTTCGTGCAGCGCCAGCAGCTCGCCTACCGTGAGCGCAATCTCGCCACGCGGAACAACGGCATCGCAAAAGCCGTGCTCCATCAAAAACTCGGAGCGCTGGAATCCCTTGGGCAGGCGCTTGTGCATGTTCTGCTCGATCACGCGCGGGCCGGCAAATGCCGTCAGGGCATCGGGCTCGGCCAGGATAATATCGCCCTCCATGGCAAAGCTCGCGGTTACGCCTCCGGTCGTGGGGTCGGTGAGCACCGTGATATACAGACCGCCCGCCTCGCTGTGGCGCCTAACCGCCGCAGAAATCTTGGCCATCTGCATAAGCGACGTCACGCCCTCTTGCATGCGCGCGCCGCCCGAAACGGTAAAGCCGACAACTGGCAATCCAAGCTCGGTCGCTCGCTCAAATGTGCGACAGATCTTCTCGCCCACCACGGAACCCATCGAGCCCATCATAAAGTTGGCGTCCATAAAGAAGAGCGCGGTATCGCAACCGCAGATTTTGCCCCTGCCGCACACAACGGCGTCGCGCTCGCCCGAACGCTCGCACACGCTCTTAAGCTTGTCGGCATAGCCGGGAAACGAGAGGAAGTCCTCCGACGCCAGATTGGCATCCCATTCCTCAAACGTGCCCTCGTCGACCGTCATGCGCATGCGCGCGCGACCGCTCACGCGAAAGTGTTTGCCGCAACGAGGGCAGACCTCGAGGTTGTCGTGCAGGCGTGCTTCATCGATCACGCGGCGACACTCCGGGCACTTGATAAACACGTGGCGCGCGGGAAACTCGGCGCACGACTCGGTCATCGGCCCCTCGAGGACGTTGACCGTCTTTGCTTTTCTATTCATCAGCATAGAGATGCCCCATCAGATCGGTGTGGTACATGCCCGACAAGAACTCGTCGTTTGCCAGCACGTCGAGCTGAAGCTCGCTGTTTTCGCTCACGCCCTCAATCACGAGCTCGCCCAGGGCCGAGCGCATCTTGCGAATGGCGCCGTCACGCGTGGGCGCACACACGATGAGCTTGCCGAGCATGGAGTCGTAGTACGGCGGAACTTTCGCACCGGTAAACATGGCGGAATCCCAGCGCACGCGCGGACCACCCGGCACACGCAACGCGGTGACCGTTCCGCATGACGGCAGAAAGTCCGGCGTTTCGGCATTGATGCGGCACTCCATGGCGTGGTTGCGGACCGGCATGTCCTCCTGCTCAAAGGGCAGAGGCTGGCCGGCTGCCACGCGCAGCTGCCACTTGACCAAGTCGGTATCGGTCACAAACTCTGTAACCGGATGCTCCACCTGCAAGCGCGTGTTCATTTCCATAAAGTAGAAATTGCCGTCGTCCGAATACAGAAACTCGATGGTACCGGCTCCTTCGTAGCCGACGGCACGAGCCAGGTCACGCGCTGCCTTGTGCATGCGAGCACGAATGTCGTTGTGTCCGTCGAGGCACGGCGCGGGACTCTCTTCGATCAGCTTTTGGTTGCGACGCTGCACCGAGCACTCGCGCTCGCCGAGCGAAAATACATGGCCCTGCTTATCGGCCATAATCTGCACCTCAACGTGGTGCGCCGGCGCGACGAACTTCTCCATGTAGCACTCGCCGTCGCCAAAAACGGCCTCGCCCTCGGCACGCGCCTCGATGAACGCCTTTGCCGCATCTTCCACGCGCTCGACCTTGCGAATGCCGCGACCGCCACCGCCCGCGCGCGCCTTAATGAGCACGGGACAGCCAATGCGCTCGGCCTCGGCCGTCGCCTCCTCGGGACTTTTGAGCAAATCGCAGCCCGGCACGATGGGCACGCCCGCCGCGGCAGCCGTTCGGCGTGCGGCGTCCTTGTCGCCCATGCTGTCGATCACCTCGGCCGAAGGACCGACAAAAGCCAGGCCATACTTGTCGCAGTCGCGTACAAAGCTCGCCTTCTCGGAAAAGAAGCCATAGCCGGGATGAATTGCCTTAGCTCCCGACTTTACGGCACAGGTGAGCACAGCATCGTCGTTGAGGTAGCTCTCGGCAAGACGCGGACCGCCGATGCAATACGCCTCGTCGGCAAGCTGCACGTGCAGCGCGTCCGCATCGGCCGTGGAGTAGACGGCGACGGTCTTGATGCCCATATCGCGGCACGCGCGGATAACACGGACCGCGACTTCGCCGCGGTTGGCGATGAGCACTTTGTCGAACATGAAGCCTTCCTTAACTTTCGTGCATGAGTGCAAAAGACATGTCGGCGCGGCAACAGACCTCACCGTTGACGCTTGCAGTACCCGTCGCAAAGCGGAACGGCCCGCGCGCACGCGTGATGGAGCACACCAGATCCACCGTATCGCCCGGGCGCACCGGACGCTTAAAGCGCACCTTGTCCAGACTCGTGTAGAACGGCGTCGCGCCGCGCGCCTCCTCATCGCCCATCAGCAACACGCAGCAGTTTTGGGCGAGCATCTCGCACTGGATCACGCCGGGGACCACCGGGTTTCCCGGAAAATGCCCCTGCAAAAAGTACTCGTCGCCCGTGATCGTGATCTTGCCGTGGGCCTCGTCGCCCACCAGCTCGGCCTCGTCGAGCAAAAGCATCGGCTCGCGATGCGGTAACAGCTTCTTGAGCTCTTCTTTGTTCATGGATATCACCTATCCGATCCTCATGAGGCAGCTGCCGAACTCCACGAGGTCGCCGTCGGCCACGCAGATCTCGAGCACCTCACCGTCTGCCTCGGCCGTCACCTCGTTGAGAACCTTCATGGCCTCGATGATGCAAAGGGTCTCGCCAGCCTTGACCTTGGAGCCCACGTGCACAAACGGTTCGTCGCCCGGCGCCGGGGCAGCATAGAAAACGCCGACCATGGGAGCGGTCACCTCGGTGCCCTTGGGCTCCGGTGCGGCGGCAGGTGTCTGCGCGGCGGGCTCCGGTGCGGCAGGCGCGACTGTGGGAGCTGCAACTGGAGCGGCCATAGCGCTCGGCATAGGCATGGGCACGGCAACCGGCTGCGCGGCGCTCGCGCGCTCGAGTTCGACCGCGGTGCCATCGGGCTCCTCAACGCGTACGCGCGTGAGGCCGCGGTCCTCCATAACATCGGCTATCTCGGCAAGTCTTTTGGAATCCATGCTCTAGCTCCTCGTATATCTACGCAGCGCGATGGCGGCGTTGTGTCCGCCAAAGCCCAGGTTGGTCGAAAGCGCCCAGGTAAGGTCGGCGCGAACCGCGCGATTGGGCGTGTAGTCAAGATCGCAGGCGGGATCGGGCGTGTGGTAGTTAATGGTCGGCGGCACCACGCCCTGCTCGAGCGCCATGGCGCAGGCCATGACCTCGATGGCGCCCGTGGCACCGATCATGTGGCCGGTCATCGACTTAGTCGACGAGACGTGCGCGGCGCGCGCCGCGTCCTCGCCGAGCGCACGCTTAATGCCCGCCGTCTCGGACGAATCGTTGAGCTTGGTCGATGTGCCGTGGGCATTGATGTAGAGACCCTCGGAAGGCTTGACGTCGCCCTCGGTCACCGCCAGCGATATCGCGCGGGCAATGCCGGCAGCCTCGGGATCAGGGCTCGTGATGTGATAGGCATCATCGGTGTTGCCGTAGCCCACGACCTCAGCATAAATGTGCGCACCGCGCGCCTGCGCATGCTCCATGCTCTCGAGCACGAGCACACAGGCGCCCTCGCCCATCACAAAGCCATCGCGGTCTGCATCGAACGGACGGCAGGCCGTCGCGGGATCGGGGTTGGTGGTCAATGCGCGGCAGGACGTAAAGCCCGCAACGGCATCGGGGATAATTGCGGCCTCGGCACCGCCGGCGAGAATCGCGTCGGCATAGCCGTGCTTGATGGCGCGGAACGCCTCGCCCACCGCATGGGCCGAGGTTGCGCACGCGGTCACCACGGGCAGGGTCGGGCCCTTTGCCTTGTGGCGGATCGCGATATTGCCCGATGCCATGTTGGGGATCATCATCGCGATCATATAGGGCGATGCGCGGCGGGGCCCACGTTCGGCAATCGTATGGACGTTGTCGACGAGCGTCGTCATGCCGCCCACGCCCGAGCCCACGTAGACGCCCAGGCGCTCGCGATCGATGGCGCCTTCGACATCAAAGCCCGCATCGTGCATGGCTTCGTCCGAAGCCGCCATCGCAAACTGAACGCAGGGGTCGAGATGCTTGGCGTCACGCTTGCCAAAGTACTCGTTGCCGTCAAAGCCCTTGACCTCGGCTGCCACCTTGACGGTAAACGCATCGGTATCGAAGTGCGTGATCGGGCCGATGCCGCACGTTCCAGCACACATTGCCGCCCAGGTGGCAAGCGCGGTGTTGCCGAGCGGCGACACGGCACCGATACCGGTGATTGCAACTCTCTGTTCCATCATGGTCTCCTCATCCAAGCCGTTCTTCGGCCCTGGTTTCTACATCGCCATTCCGCCGTCGACGCGCACGACCTCACCCGTAATGTAGGCAGCCGCATCACTCGCCAGAAAGCGCACTACGCCGGCCACCTCCTCGGGGCGCGCCATACGCTTAAGGGGAATCTGCTCCTCGGTTACCGTACGCACCTTCTCCGAGAGCTTGGCCGTCATATCCGTCTCGACAAACCCGGGGGCAACCGCGTTCACTCGTACGCCGCGGGGCGCAAGCTCGCGCGCCACCGCCTTGGTAAGCCCTATCACGCCCGCCTTGGAGGCAGCGTAGTTGGCTTGCCCGGCATTGCCCATCAGGCCCACGACCGAGCTCATGTTGACGACGTAGCCGCCGCGCTGGCGCATAAAGGTCTTGGTGAGCGCGCGCGTCGTGTTAAACGTTCCTTTAAGATTGACATCGAGCACGCGATCGAAGGCGTCATCGCCCATGCGCATGAGCAGGCCATCGCGGGTGATGCCAGCGTTGTTGACGAGCGCCCAAATGGAGCCAAAGTCGTTGAGGACCGCTTCCACGCACGCGTTGACGGCAGCGGGGTCGGCCACGTCACATTGATATGAGCGCGCCGTGGCGCCAGCCGCCTCGCAGGCGTCGCACGTCTCGCGCGCCGCATCGACGCTGCCGGCATAGACGACGGCGATATCGTAGCCATCCTCCGCCAGACCGATAGCGCAGGCGCGGCCGATACCCCGCGAGCCGCCCGTGACCAGTGCCACGCGACGTGAGTCGTTGCGCTCGAGCGCGCCATTGTTCAAGTTGCCCATGTCATTCCTTTCGGGTTACAGCCCTGTGGACTATGCGAGCTCGTCGGCAATAGCTGCGACCTGCTCGGCCGTCTCGCACGAATACACACAAACGTCGCTCAGCGTACGCTTGACCAGGCCGGACAGCGTTTTGCCGGGGCCGACCTCAATTAATGTGTCGATGCCTTGATCCTGCAGAGCATGCAGCGTATCGACCCAGCGTACGGCATGGCTCACCTGATTGGCCAAGACATCCGATGCCGTCTGGGGGTCCGCCGGATAGGGCGCCGCTGTCATATTTGCCAAAACAGGAATGAGCAACGGGGACGGCGCGTGACCGGCCTCAATATATGCGGCAAGGCCACAGGTCGCCTCGGCCATATAGGGGCTATGAAATGCACCCGACACCGCGACTTTCATGGCGCGGCCGCCAGCCTCTTTTACTAGGACGTCGAGGGTCTGCAGCGCATCGGGCGCTCCGGCCACAGCCGTCTGCTGGGGACTGTTGTAGTTGACCGGCCAGCAGTCCTCGCCGGCCTGCGCAGCCAGGTTCTCGACTTGCGCAGCATCAAGTTTGATGACGGCGCGCATGCCGCCGGGGTGACGCTCGGCCGCCGTGGCCATCAATGCCGCGCGCTCACACACGAGCTCAAAACCCGCTCGCGTATCGAATGCCCCCGCAAAGGTGAGTGCAGCGACCTCGCCCAGCGAGAATCCCGCACAGGCGGCAGGCACCACGCCGCGCTCGCGCAGGGCGACGGCGACTGCCAAGTCGTGCACGAACACGCAAGGCTGCGTGTTCTCGGTCTGCGAGAGCTCCTCCTTGGAGGCGCTCCGGCACTGCTCGCTCGTCCCCGGGCGCACCTCATCGGCAATGGTGAACACCTCGGCAGCCGCCGGCGATGTCTCGATCAAGTCGACGCCCATCGCGGGGTGCTGGGCACCCTGGCCGGCAAACAAAAACGCTACGCCACCCATGCGCACGCACCCTTCAGGACGTGCTCGGCGCCATCGACCAGGTCGTCAACGATTTCGCGTGCGCTCTGGCGCTCGTTGACCATGCCGGCAATCTGTCCACACAAAAACGAACCCTCTTCGTAGTTGCCGTCCTTGGCGGCCTTACGCAGTGCACCGGTTCCCAAAGCACCGAGCTCCTCGGCACTCGCACCGGAACCCTCGCTCTTGGCATAGGCGTTGGTGAAGGGGCTCTTGAGGGCGCGCACCGGATGTCCCGTCGAGCGACCGGTCGCACGCGTCGAAGTGTCGTTGGCCTTCAGGACCATCTCTTTATACTGCTCCGAGACGGTGCACTCGTCTGCGACCAGAAAGCGCGTACCCACTTGCACGCCTTCGGCGCCCAGCATAAAGGCGGCCGCCACGCCGCGGCCGTCGGCAATACCGCCGGCGGCCACAACGGGAATGTCGACCGCATCGACGACCTGCGGCACCAGTGCCATCGTCGAGGTCTCGCCAATATGGCCGCCCGATTCGGTACCCTCGGCAACAACCGCCGTGGCTCCACGACGTGCCACGAGGCGCGCCAGCGCCACCGAGGCAACGACCGGGATGACCTTGATGCCCGCCTCGTTCCACGCCTTCATGTACTTGGTGGGATTGCCGGCACCCGTCACGACGACCGGCACTTGCTCGTCGATTACAACCTGTGCGACCTCGTCGGCAAACGGGCTCATGAGCATGACGTTCACGCCAAAGGGCTTATCCGTCTTGGTGCGCAGCTCGTGAATCTGATCGCGCAGCCAGTTGGCGTCGGCATTCATGGCCGCGATGATTCCCAGCCCGCCGGCCTCGGACACAGCCGAGGCAAGCGAGGCATCGGCAATCCAGGCCATACCGCCCTGGAACACGGGCTTTTCGATGCCGAGCAGATCGCAGAGAGGAGTCTTGAGCATCTCTACTTCTCCAATGCCGCCTCGACCGTATCGGCGAACTCGCCGACCGTCTTGGGGTTCTCCTCGGTATCGAGCTGGATGCCAAACTCGTCCTCGACGGCAACGAGGATCTCGACGGTGCCCAGGCTGTCGAGACCAATCTCCTCGAGCGTGGACTCGGGCTTCATCTCGACATCGTCAAGACCGGCGGTCTCGCGGATAACGTCGCAAACGCGCTCGAAGGTCTTCTGATCTGCCATGGTAGTTCTCCTTTGGTTGTGCCCTAGGGCGTTTTTATTTCCTATGTGCGACTACTTCCAACGAAGCAGATAGCCACCTATATCCAGACCGGCGCCAAATCCAACCAAGGCGATGGTGTCGCCTGTGTGAAGTGCACCGGCGTTTGCCAGCCGGTCGAGGGCAAGCGGAATGCATGCGCTCGAGATGTTGCCGGTTTCACGCAACGTGCGAACCACGCGCTCGTCCGGCACGCCCAGGCGCTTGACCGCCTGGCTCAGGATTCGTTCGTTAGCCTGATGGAATACAAAATGATCGATGTCTTCGACCAAAATGCCCGCATCGATCGCAAGCTTATGGACCGTGTCGCAGATGGCGTTGACGCCGAACTTGAACACGCGGCGGCCATTCATGGACAGCACGCTCGCGCTATCTGCGGAAGCCTTAAACGGCGAGGTACCGACCAGACCGGGAACGCGCAACGTCTCGACGTCGGGCGCCGTCAAAAGCTCAACGGCAAGGGGGTTGTCTCCCCCAGCTTCAATCACTGCGGCGCCTGCCCCATCGCCAAAAAGCACGCAGGTGGCACGGTCGGTCCAGTCGAGCGCGCGCGTCATCTGCTCGGCAGCAACAACAAGCACGCGCTCGGCACGGCTGCGAGCGATATAGCCCTCGGCGACATCGAGCGCAAATACGAAGCCGGCACAAGCCGCCGAGACATCGAAGGCAGGGCACGTCGCGCCTAGTCGCTCAGCAACGGCACACGCCTCAGCGGGAACAAGGTGGTCACCCGTCGTCGTCGAGCAGACGATCAGATCCAGCTGGCTCGCGTCGATTCCGGACACCTGGAGTGCCCGCTCGCTCGCTGCTACGGCAAGGTCGTCGAGTGACTCGGTGGTGCAGACGTGGCGGCTCTTGATACCTGTGCGAGTAAAAATCCACTCATCCGAGGTATCGAGGAACTCAGACAGCTCGTCATTGGAAACACTGCGCTCAGGAAGTGCCGAACCTGTTCCAAGAATCGTGAAACCCATCACTAACCTCCTTTGAGTTGTTGACGTGTTTACATCGACCAAGAGAGGATAACGCATTTCAGTCTTTGTTGACGTGTTAACATTAAATTGTCCAAATGCGACAAAGGCTTCACATTGTGTCTATCTCTCGACACCATTGCGTCATTCACTTATTCAATAAGGAGGTAGCAGCCGCTATGGATGCCCAATTAACGATTGTCGACGTAACCGGATCGACCAACGATGACCTGCTCGAGGCAGGAAAACAGGGTGCACCGCACGGCACAGGACTTGCCGCCCGCGCGCAAACGGCAGGACGCGGCCGGCGCGGCCACAAGTGGGATTCAACCGCCGGCAACCTATTGCTTTCGATTGTCCTGCGTCCATGCGTTAATCCCGCAAAGTACTCTGGTCTTGCCGCCGTCAGCGGCCTAGCGGTGCTCGAAGCACTCGAAAAGCAAGGCCTTGCAAGCGAAATAGCCCTCAAGTGGCCCAACGACCTGGTCGCGCGAGGACGCAAGCTCGGCGGCATTCTGGTCGAGGCCGCACGCGATAACGAAGGCAAACCTTTCGCCGTCTGCGGCATTGGTGTTAACGTAAACTATGTACCCTCGGAGGTTCCCGATGGCGGCCTGCCGGCAATCGGCCTGTCAGACCTCAACAAGAACGTTCCCGCCGTCGACATGCTCCTCGATGAGGTCTATCACGCAGTTATAAACGCTGTAGATGCCTGGGCAGAGCGCCTCAACGCCAAGGAAGAAGACGCCGGTCCGCTCGCGCCCGTCCACGACGAATATATCGCTCACCTCAATTGGATCGGGGAGCACGTTATCGCCCGCTCCCCCGCTGAGGACGAGCTGGCGCGTGGCATATTTAGAACGGTCGACGATTGCGGCCGCGCGTGCATCGAAACGGAAGACGGCTTTCGATCCTTCCATTTTGAGGAGGCATCGCTGCGCCCCTTGAGCGAATAGGACGCCGCAACCACCTACTCGGCAGCATTACCCCGCAGTCCAAACCATCATTCAAAACAAAAGGGCCCCGCTGCCGTTACGGCAGCGGGGCCCTTTAAGCTATGAGCGATATCGCTTAGAGCTTGATGTCGATGTCGACGCCAGCGGGGAGGTCGAGACGCATGAGCGAATCAACGGTGCCCGAGGTGGGGTCGAGGATGTCGATGAGGCGCTTGTGGGTGCGCATCTCGAACTGCTCACGGGAGTCCTTGTTCACGTGCGGCGAGCGGATAACCGTGTACAGGTTGCGCTCGGTGGGCAGGGGGACAGGACCGGAAACGCGAGCGCCGGTCTTCTGAGCGGTCTCGACGATGAGCTTCGCGGACTGATCGACGACCTCGTGATCATAGCCCTTGAGGCGAATGCGGATCTTCTGGGTAGCCAACTTAAACCTCCAAAGAGTGCGAGAGATGTTCTCGCGGATTACGTAACAGGGAGCTCGAACTTAGGCGTTCTTGCTCATGACCTCGTCCACAATGGACTTGGGCGCGGGCTCATAAGAGTCGAACTGCATCGTGTAGGATGCACGGCCCTGGGTCTGGGAGCGAAGGTCGGTAGCGTAACCGAACATCTCGCCCAGCGGCACCTTGGCACGGATGAGCTTGCTGTTCTTGCGATCCTCCATGCCCTCGATCTTGCCGCGGCGACCGGAGAGGTTGCCCATAACGTCGCCCATGTACTGCTCGGGGGTCTCGACCTCGACAGCCATGATCGGCTCGAGCAGCTGCGGATCGGACTTCTTGAGGGCGTCCTTGATAGCCATGGAACCGGCGATCTTGAAGGCGGCCTCGGAGGAGTCGACCTCGTGGTAAGAACCGTCGAACAGGGTGACCTTAACGTCGAGGACCGGGAAGCCGGCGATAACACCGGTGTTCAGGGCCTCCTGGATGCCCTTGTCGATGGACGGGATGTACTCCTTGGGCACGACGCCGCCGACGATAGCGTTGACGAACTCGTAGCCGAAGCCCTCCTCCATCTTCTCGAGCTTGATGACAGCGTGGCCGTACTGACCGCGACCGCCGGACTGACGGACGAACTTGCCCTCAGCCTTCTCGACGTCGTGACCAGCGGTCTCGCGG
>DXMX01000049.1 GCA_019413955.1 Collinsella sp. | reverse complement strand
CTGCCGTTACAAAAGAGCGGGGGCTGGACTTGAATCCAGCCCCCGCTCTTTTGTAGGGATGGGGATGCGCTGTGATACAGGCTCTTTTGGAGGCCTGGTTTCGTTACGCGAGCTCGGCTCCGAGGGCCTTGCAGGCCGCCTCGCCCTCATCGTCGGGCGCATCGTAGCAAATGACGGAGTCCACGACGTTGACGCCGGCCTCGTCGGCGTCGGCCTTCCAGTTGTCCATCCACTCGCCCTCGGCCCACGAATAGGAGCCAAAGAGGACGACCTTCTTGTCGCCGAGGGTCTCCTTGACCTCGTCCCACATAGGCTGAAACTCGTCATACTCAAGCTCCTCGGAGCCCATGGCGGGGCAGCCGAAGGCGAAGGCATCATATTCGGCGGCCTTGTCGGCAGAGAAGTCGGCGCAGGGGATGACCTCAGTCTCGGCCCCCGCGGACGTGGCGCTTTCGGCGACGAGGTTTGCCATGGCCTCGGTATTGCCCGTGCCGCTCCAGTAGACGACGGCGATCTTGCTCATGTTTTGTCCTTTCGGTCGTGCGGCGCTTGCCGCGGCTTGTACGTTCTATCGGGTTGCCTGGGCAAGTTGCGCCAGGCTGCAGCCCTGCTGATAGATAAAAGCGAAGTATTGGGTGCAGGCACGGTAGGCATCAAACGTCGCAAGCGCCTGCTCGACATTTGCGTAGACCTTCCAGGCCCCAAAGACCTTGTAGTTCTCGCCGCGCTGGACGATAAATTCGTGCACGTCGTCGTAGGGATATCCAAGGAAGTAGCCTATTTCGTGCGGAAACTCGCAGGTGCAGTCTTTGCTGCAGCTAGCTTGCTGGGGTAGTGCGCATCGAGTCTGGCTGCAGGCGCATTCCGCGACGTTATTGCTCGCGAGCGTGATGCGTGATGCCAAATGCACAAGGCATGCCGAAAGGTCTCTCGTGTCGTAGCCTTCCGAGGTGAGCGCCGTTTGGACGCGAGGGTCTGCGAAATAGGTGGTGAGGCTTTTGGCTCGGTACGCGTACACGAGCGCTCCGCAGGGCCGCCAGACCAAAACACTCAGGTGGATGCCGAGCGGGTCAAGCTCGCGATTGCACTGGGCGATAACGTTGAGCAGGCGTGCTCGGCGTTCTGCAATGGTTTCGGTTGTGGTCGAGCCGCCCCCGTGGGCATAGGTGCCTGGATAGGTAAAGAGCGATGCCGGCTTGATGCCCGCGAGCGTGGGAGAGCAGTTGCGCACGACTGCCGCCTGAAACGTTGGGATGTCTATGGTTCGAGTCACGGCGCTCCTTACGGATCTAAACTGTTAGCCTAGGAAAACTTATACACGAAAGTAAGCTATGGTCAACAAAAAAGTTTGAAGAGGGAAACTAATTGACCGAACAGACATGATTTTGGGTTAAGATGGGGGCACCCCATGGGGGTATCTAGATAGTGCTACTTGAAAGGGGAGCGCATGAGTGACTTGCTCAACCCTGCGAATCTCATCGTGCTGGCCGTCATTGCCGTCGGCATGTTTTTTGGACTGCGTCGCATTGCCGCTTCGACACACGGGAAGAGTTGCTGCAGCGATGGTACGAGCGGCAAGAAGGCCAAAAAGGTTGTTGTGGTGGATACCGATGCGTCACACTATCCCTATAGCGATGAGCTGCTCATCGGCGGCATGAGCTGTGACGGCTGCGCTCAGAACGTAGCCAATGCCCTCAATGCGCTGGATGGCGTGTGGGCAACGGTGACGTATGCGGACCACACGGCACGCGTGCGCTCTAAGCAGCCGGTTGATCGTGGTGTCCTCGAGACGGCCGTGAAAGACGCGGGCTACTACGTCATGACGCTGTAAGCGCCGCCCTGGATGCGCTTCCTTGGCTAGGCTCGTCCGCGCAGTTCGATGTCTTGGATGTCGTCGAAGTCGATGGCGATGTCTCGGAGCTTGAGGAGCTTGAAGGCGGGGAGCGCCTCGTCGAGGATGCCGGTGCGGCTGCGATAGCCGTATGTATCGTAATAGGTGACACGAACCAAGTCGCCACGTTTGAGACCCTCGAGCTTTTTAGAAAGTACGAGGGCTTTTTCTTCCGTGAGCTCACGTTTTGACTCGACGGTGATTTCCTGCTTGCGCACGAGTTCGTAGTATCCCGTGAGGGCGGCAAAGGGCATAAACTGTGCGGCGCGGTTGGCGCGCACGGCACCGTTGGCAGTGAGGTTGGGGTCGGCGGCGCGGCGTCTGCCCTCGGGGTCCGCCAGGCGCTCGAAGGCGGTCGGCGGGCGCACGGGCTGTTGTTTGGGTTTAGGCACGGTGTCCTCCAACTTGTTCGTTGCGTTCGCGCGCGGTGGCGCCGGCGGTAAAGCTTAATCCCTTGACGAGCGCGTTCTTGCCGTACTTGCCTTTCACGGCCAGGACGGCGCGCGCCAGGTCGCGTTCGCGCTCATCGGCCTCGATATCGCTGAACAGATCGATGGTGGCAAATTCCTCGGGCATGAGGTTGCCAAATCCCAGGTTGATGCGCTTGACCGGTCGTTTGGGATCGACAGTCTGCGCCCAGAGCTCATCGAAATAGCCTATGATCTTCTTAAACGAATTGGTGCGCTCGGGCAGCTTTCGCGAGGCGTTAGAGTGCGCAAAGAGTGCGGCATAGCCACCGCGCGGTTTGCCGCCATGCTCTCCCACAAAGATGCCATCGATTGCCTGCGCTTCGCGCACCAGGCGACGCCTTTCGTCATCGCGCTGGACGGGCTTGGGAGCACGGGGCGCGAGCTCGGGGCCGTCGGTCGCTGCGGGCTCGATGCCCGAGGTGCTCGAGCGCAAGTGTCCGCAGCCGTCTATATACTGCGCCGTGCCGCTGGCGTTGAGCCGGCGTATGTCGGCGCGTTCGCTCGCGTAGCCCACAAAGAGCGAGATGCTGTCGCAGACCACGTGCTTATCGACTAGATCCAACACGGCGTTGTCGACCATTTCGCGCAAGACGGTGTAGGCCTGCTCGTAGGCATAGCCCTTCGAGAGCACCTGTCCTGTGGTGGTTGAGATTGCCTGCGGGCGATAGGCTTGGATATCGGCGATGGTTGTCGGCTCGCGCCCGAAGGCGTGGTCGATGAGATATTCGGCGTTGACGCCGAGTTCGTCGTAGAGCAGGTTCTCGTCGAGTGCGGCGACGCCCATCAGGTCGTAGACGCCGTATTTCTCGAGACGGGCCGCCACGCCGGGGCCGATGCCCCAGATGTCGGTGATGGGGCGATGGGGCCAGATCTCCTTGCGAAAGATCTCGTCGTCGAGTACGCCAATGCGGCTGGCTACGTGCTTGGCGGTGATGTCGAGCGCCACCTTGGCCTGGAATAGGTTGGGGCCGATACCGACCGTCGCCGTGATGCCGGTGCGCGCCAAGACCTCGTCGCGCAGCGTGCAGGCGAGCCCTTCCGCATCTGTGTGATAGAGGTCCAGATAGGGCGTCACGTCGATAAAGCACTCATCGATGGAGTAGACGTGCACGTCCTGGGGGCTGACGTATTCCAGATAGACGCCGTAGATTTGCGCCGACACCTCCATGTAGTGTTGCATGCGCGGCACTGCTTTGATGTAGTCGATGCCGTCGGGAATCTCGAATAGACGGCAGCGGTTGTGTATCCCGAGGTCCTTCATGGTCTGCGTGATAGCGAGACAGATGGTCGTGCGTCCGCGCGATTCGTCGGCAACGACCAGGTTGGTGGTGAGCGGATCGAGCCCACGATCGACGCACTCGACGCTGGCATAAAACGTCTTGAGGTCGATGCAGATGTAGGTGTGCTGCTCGTGCTCCATCCGAGCCTCCCATCAAACACATGTTCTTATCGAATACCTGTTCGATAATACCTGCTCGACCGGACACCGTCAAAACCTGCCCCTTTTTGGCAGGTATGGTCGTGCGGCTGCATCGGGTTTTTAACGCAGCCCTAAAGAGTGCGTAACAGCTCGGAAAAGCTCGCTTCGTAGCATGAGGCTAACGATTGATACCACCATAAAGCACGGAAGGGTTGTGGGGATAATGGTCAACTATGGGTTTGGTATGCCGACGCGCTTGGTTGCGGATGGGGATGTGGCTCGCTGGTGCGGGCGATTGGTTGCCCACTATGGCGGCACCAAGGCACTGGTCGTGCTGGGAGGCGACAAGCACACGCGTGATGAGCTCGTTTCGGCGGCGCTGGGCTCGGTTGATCGCGCCCTGCTCGAGCGCGTGCTTTTCCGCTGCGGCTCGGTTGAAGGCGACGGAGGAGACGAGCTGATCGACGAAGCCGTGGCCCTGGCGACCGACGAAGGCGTGGACTTTGTCTTGGCGATTGGCGATGCCGATACTGCCGGCTTTGCGCGCGAGCTCGCCCGTCGCATGGCGGCGCTCGATGTCGGCGAAGACGGTTTTGTCCCTTATGGATGTATCGTCTCGGAGGGCAAGGTGCCTGCCGTCGTGGGGGCCGGCGAGGTTCCCGTTTTTGCCATCATCGCGCCCGAACTGCTGGAGGGCATCGGGTCTCCTCTGCGTGAGTTGCTCGGTAGCGTCTGCGCTGCGGCCTAATATTTGGCATAAAGGGATAGGTTATTTTTGATTGGTAAAGCGTTTGACCTGCCAAATTAAACCTGTCCCTTTTTGGTCGGTTGCCGTTTGGGGGCCGATTGGCAACGCTCGCTGATTATAGTCTTGACCTGCGCTAGAATAGTGGCATCTGAATGTCCGGGCGCATGGAGGCGTGCGCCCGTATGCTGAGGAGGACTCTATGGCAACTGTTGCCGCACCTATCGATGCTACGTCGACTGCCGCTTGGAAGGCGCTCGAGGCCCATCAGGAGAAGCTCGAGGCCGAGGGTATCGACCTCAAGGCCTGGTTCGCCGCCGATGCCGAGCGCGTGAACAAGCTGAGCTTTGACGCCGGTGACCTGCACTTCGACCTGTCCAAGAACCTGGTGACTGATGAGACCGTCAAGCTGCTGTGCGATCTTGCCCGCGAGGTGAAGCTCGAGGAGCGCCGCGACGCCATGTTCTCCGGCGAGCACATCAACACCACCGAGGACCGCGCCGTCCTGCACACCGCGCTGCGCCGCCCGGCAAGCGAGAAGGGCCAGCTCATCGTCGACGGCCAGGACGTCGTCGCCGACGTGCACGAGGTTCTCGACCGCATGTATGCCTTCGCCGAGCGCGTGCGCTCCGGTGAGTGGAAGGGTGTTACCGGCAAAAAGATCGAGCACCTGGTGTCCATCGGCATCGGCGGCTCCGATCTGGGCCCGGTCATGGCCTACGAGGCCCTGCGTCCCTACGCCGACGCCGGTATTGACTGCCGCTACATCTCCAACATCGACCCCAACGATCAGGCAGAGAAGCTCAAGGGCCTCGATCCCGAGACCACGCTCGTGATTATCGTCTCCAAGACTTTCACCACGCTCGAGACCCTCACCAACGCTCGTGAGGTCAAGACCTGGATGCTCGAGCAGCTCAAGGCTCAGGGTGCCATCGACGGCTCCGATGAGCAGAACGCCGAGGCCGTGGCCAAGCACTTTGTCGCCGTTTCCACCGCACTCGAGAAGGTCGAGGCCTTCGGCATCGACCCCGCCAACGCTTTTGGTTTCTGGAACTGGGTCGGCGGCCGCTACTCTGTCGACTCCGCCGTGGGCCTGTCGCTGATCGTCGTGCTCGGCCCCGAGCGCTTCCAGCAGTTCCTCGAGGGCTTCCGCGCCATCGACGAGTACTTCTGCAACACCCCGCTCGAGAACAACGCCGTCGCGCTGATGGGCCTGCTCAATGTCTGGTACGTCAACTTCTTCGGTTCCAAGAGCCACGCCGTGCTGCCGTACTGCCAGTATCTGCACCGCTTCCCGGCCTACCTGCAACAGCTCACCATGGAGTCCAACGGCAAGCACGTCCGCTGGGACGGCAGCGCTGTGACCTCCGATACCGGTGAGATCTTCTGGGGCGAGCCCGGTACCAACGGTCAGCACGCCTTCTACCAGCTGCTGCACCAGGGCACCGTGGTGGTCCCGGCCGACTTTATCGCTTTCGCCAACACTGCCAACCCCGCAACCGACAGCGGCCAGGACGTCCACGAGCTGTTCCTGGGCAACTTCCTGGCCCAGACCAAGGCGCTCGCCTTTGGTAAGACGGCCGACGAGGTTCGTGCCGAGGGCACGCCCGAGCAGATCGTCCCGGCCCGCTGCTTTGAGGGCAACCGTCCGACGACCTCGATCTTCGGCGACACGCTGACCCCGTTCGCACTCGGCGAGCTCATCGCCCTGTACGAGCACATCACGTTTGTCGAGGGCACGGTCTGGGGCATCGACTCCTACGACCAGTGGGGCGTCGAGCTGGGCAAGCAGCTTGCCAAGCAGATCACCCCGGCCTTCCACGACGACGCCGCCAAGGCCGAGCAGGACGCTTCGACCCAGGCGCTCATCGAGTTCTATCGCGCTCATCGCAAGTAGTCTTTACGGCTGAGTTGGCTTATGGCTGAAAGGGGCCCGTATCCGTTGGGATACGGGCCCCTTGCTATTTGGATAGGATGGAATGTATCGGGAGGCGCCTCGACGGGCATCGCAATCGTCGAAGGCGCGCCGTTCATGTTTGGGACAATATGACATTTTTCCCGTTGCAAACAGCGCCGCCGTGGGTGTTCTGTATGATGGCTCAGACAAGGTTGTTCAATGACAGGGAGGCATATATGGCAATCAAAGCCATCGCAATGGATATCGACGGTACGCTCACCAACGATCAAAAGGTCATCAGCCCGCG
Organism: Collinsella sp.; assembly: GCA_019413955.1. GTDB lineage: Bacteria > Actinomycetota > Coriobacteriia > Coriobacteriales > Coriobacteriaceae > Collinsella. Next base: position 7,826 of record DXMX01000049.1, on the reverse strand, counting down.
TACGCGCGAGAAGCTGCTCGCGACGCAGGAGTCGGGCATTAAGCTCATCTTGGCTTCGGGCCGTCCCGCATGGGGGTTGCACGCCTTGGCGCAGGAGCTCGACCTTCAAAACCATGACGGTCTGCTAGTTGCCTTTAATGGCGCGCATGTGGTCGACGCTCAGACCGATGAGGTCCTTTTTGACCAGGCCATGCCGGCTGACGAGCTGCACCGTCTGATTGATCATCTGCGCAATTTCGACGTGATCCCTATGATTTCGCTCGGTCGCGATTTGCACGTCGAGGACTCGTACCATTGCATGATCACGCTGCCTGACGGCTTGCAGAAGAATATCGTCAAGTATGAGCGCGATGCGTGCGATCTTAAGATTCGCGAGGTCGAGAGCTTGCATGAGGTCGTGGACACTTATCCCGTGGACAAGCTGCTGACGGCGGGTGATCCGACCTACCTGCAGGCGCATTACGAGGAGATGTATGCGCCCTTTACCCAGACGCTTTCGGGCATGTTTACGGCCGACTGGTACTTTGAGTACACGGCGCCCGGTATCGACAAAGCCCGTGCGCTCGAGGGTGCCCTGCCCAAGCTCGGTATCGATGCCAGCGAGGTCGTCTCGTTTGGCGACGGCCAGAACGACAAGTCCATGATTGAGTGGGCCGGCACCGGTGTTGCCATGGGCAACGCCGTCGATGAGGTTAAGGCAGTTGCCCAGATGGTAACCGCCAATAACAACGAAGACGGTATTGCAGTGGCGCTGGATAAGCTGCTGGGTTAGAATCGCCGATTAATGCATGGTTTGGGCGCCTGCTTGCGGGCGCCCTTTTGTTAGGGAGGGTGCCGTGTCCGCATTTCCGTTCGACGCCGTTATCTTTGACATGGACGGTGTCATTGTCGATACCGAGTATTACTACCTGGGCGAGACTGCCGCGTTTGCCAAGGAGCTTGGGCTTAACCTGACTCAAGAGGAGTTGAATGGGCAAGTCGGTACCTCGCATCAGTTCTTCCTGCATATGCTGGTCGATTGGTTTGAGCGCGCCGGTAAGGGGCATTTCACTGGCGAGGAAGCGTTGGCCCGTTGGGACGAGTGGGCGCATAAGCGTCCGCGCGACTATCAGGCTTTGATTAACCCAGGCGCTGTGGATACGATTCGAGAGCTGCCGCGCCGTGGCGTTCGCGTGGCGCTTGCCAGCTCGTCTCCCATGGATAGCATCGAGGAAGTGCTCAACGCGTGCGGGCTGTCGGATGCCTTTGAGTATGTGGTGAGCGGCGAGCAGTTTAAGGAGAGTAAGCCCGAGCCCGACATCTACCTGCATGCGCTGGACCTGCTGGGGCTGCCCGCGAATCGCTGCTGCTGCGTTGAGGATTCGGTGCCTGGCATCACTGCCGGCAAGCGCGCCGGTCTGACAGTCATCGCCAAGCGCGAGGAGCGCTTTGGCTTTAGTCAGGACGCCGCGGATAAGATTATCGATCAGCTGCCGGACCTGCTGGAACTCGCGTAAGAGCGCGTTAGTTGCGCGTTTTTCGGGTCCGATGAGTAAATACCCGACATTTTGGTGCGACACCTAGCATGCTTTAAGCTAATGCGGGCTTAAGGACTTGTTGAATGCCCTTAAGCCCGTTTTAGACGTAATTGCGCTGGGAGAGGGTATATGCCACCGACTGAAGGGCTAACTGACGGTAAAGCAGCGATACCGCTGTACCAACAGGTCATTGATATCATTAAAAACGAAATCAACTCCGGTGCCTACAAGGCAGGTGCGCGGATACCCAACGAATTCGAATTGGCTGAGAGCTATAAAGTTGGCCGCGTTACCGTGCGACGCGCTATTGAGGAGCTCGTCCAACAGGGCTATCTAACGAAGCGACAGGGGAAAGGCACGTTTGTCAATGCCCCCAAGCTCAAGCGCAAGATTCGCCAGAAGGATGACGTCCAGAGTTTTCCGGACGCATGCCGCGCTAACGGAATGGAACCGGGGGCGTGTGTCATTTCGAGAAAGATACTGCCGGCGGATTCCACCGAAGCACAGTTCTTTGGTGTTCCCGTTGGAACTGACTTGATTTGCGTTGAGCGCGTGCGTACTGCCGATGGCGTCCCTGTCATGCTTGAGAACAACATATACGTTTACGAGGACAACGCCTATCTATCAACGGCGCCTCTATCTAACCAATCCATTTTTGAGTTCGTGCGCAACCGGACGGGGCGGACGCCTGCGTTTACCGACCCGTGCACGCTCGAGATCGCGTGCGCATCGCCCGAGGTCGCTCGGTTGCTGGCGGTTCCCGTTGGCGAACCCTTGTTTTATATGGAAGCCTTCTTCTTTGATGAGCAGCGGCGGCCGTTTATCATCGGCCGTCAGCGGATCGTTGGGTCTCGCTACGTTTTTGACATCTAGGACATTGCGAATGGAGACGCCCGGTGGATCATCTCACCGGGCGTTTCCATACCGTTCACGGCGCAAACGCAACCGTTCAACCGCGTTGCGGCAATCAGTTTGAAATTATCTTGATGACGAGAAAAGCTGCTGGTAATCTATAGAACGTCATAGAACGTTTGCCTTGTGCAAACGTTGAAGCGAGATGCGATGCGGTCTCGAGTTCTTTGGAGGTATCTATGTCAGATACGAAGGCGAAGAAGACAAACAGACGTTTTAAGTTCAAATTACCGCATGTCTATACGATCATGTTCTTGCTGATCGTTGTCTTTGCGGTCCTGACTTGGATCGTTCCCTCTGGTCAGTATCAGCGCAAGACGATTTCGACAGCGGCGGGCGAGCGTGAAGTCGCCGTTGCTGGAACCTATGAACAGGTCGATAAGAACTACACCGATTCCGAGACCGGCGAGACCATCAATCTGGGTCAGGATATCTTCGCGGTCCTGCAAGCGCCCACTAAGGGCATCCAAGAGGCTGCCGACGTCGTTGCGTTCGTCTTATTGATTGGCGGATCGTTCGCAATCATCACCAAGACCAACGCTTTGAATGCCGGCATGAGCCGTGTGATTAAAAAGCTCAAGAACAAGGACATCCTCATCATTCCCATCACGATGACGTTGCTGTCCATTTGCGGCACTACGTTTGGTATGTCTGAGGAAGCCCTGCCGTTCTATGCCATCTTCATTCCCATCATGATGGGTATCGGTTATGACTCGATGACGGCATTCATCATCTGCTTCCTTGGTCCTAACCTGGGATATTGTGCTTCGACCATCGACCCGTTTAACGTCTTGATCGCACAGGGCATTATCGGCATCGAGGGCAATCCGCAACTGTGGCTGCGCGCCGTTTCTTGGGTCATCTTCACTGCCGTCGGTATCGCATGGGCCATGCGCTACGCCATGCGCGTCAAGAAAAACCCCGAGTCGTCCATTACGTACGAGGACGATAAGCTCAAGCGTATCGAGTTTTCCGTGACCGATGCCTCCATCGAGGAAGAGTTCACTATCCGTCAGAAGCTCGTGCTTATCGATTTTGCTTGCGGTATGGGCATTATCGTCTGGGGTCTTGTTACCCAGGGTTGGTACATGAATGAGATTTCCGCCGTGTTCCTTGGCATGGGCTTGCTTGCCGGTATCCTGGGCGGTCTTGACCAGCAGACGATTGCTGAGGAGTTCGTTAAAGGTCTCGCCGACTTTGCGTACGCCGCCATCGTTATTGGTATCGCTCGCGGTATTCTGGTCATCGCCGAGGGCGGCATGATCATCGACACCATTCTCCAGGCGCTCGCTACTGCGCTCGCCGGTGCACCCGCCGCCGTCTACACCACGTTTATGTATATCGTCCTTGGCCTGCTCTCTTTGCTGGTTCCCTCGAGTTCTGGCCTGGCGGCGCTCACCATGCCTGTTATGGGCCCCCTGACCGAGCTTATGGGCCTCAATCCCGAGGCAGCCGTTACCGCGCTCCAGTTTGCTAATCAGACCATCAACACCATCAGTCCCGTGGCGGGCATGACGGTCGCCGGCCTTGCCGTGGCAAAGATCTCGTTTGGCCAATGGTGGAAGACCATTTGGAAGTTCTTCATTTTCATGGTCGTCTTTGGCCTGATCGTAACGGCAATCTCTGGCATGCTTCCGGTGTAGGTGGTTGTGATGTCTGATCGTTTGACGGTCCTGACGTCTAAGAGCGTCTTTACCGGTACGGGGGACCTGCCGTTTGAAGGTTTCGTAGCGGTCCGTGGCAATCGAATTGAGGCTGTTGGCACCAAGTGTGAGGTAGCTTCGTATTTGACCCAAGCGGACGAGGTAGTTGACCTGGGCGACCGCACCGTCATGCCTGGCCTGATCGATGTGCATACCTTCTATACGGGCTGGGCGCTGCGGACGTTGGGGTCTGATCTGTCCGGCGTCGCCGATGCCAAAGAGGCCGTGTCGCTCTTGCGTGCATGGAAAGAAGATCATCCGGATTGCGCGGCGGCTTTTGGCCACAACCTACCCGAAACGCTGGCATCGGATGCCGAGAACGCAAATACGGCGGCTGTGTTTGACGATTGTTTTGGCGATATCCCTGTCGTCTGCTTTACACCGGGTGCGGAGACCTGCGTTCTCAATGCTGCCGCCAGTGCGCGATACGGCTTTACACCGCAGGCGTGCTATGCCGAGAAGATCTGGCGCATGATGAGCGATTTCCTCGCGCTGCCCGAGGTACGTGCGGGGTATTCGGACTACATGAGCATGCTTAACGAGCGCGGCGTTACCGCCATCAAGGAGATGGCGTTTGATGACTACTACGGCTTTGCCGACGAAATGGCTCGCCGTGAGGAATCTGGTGAGCTGACGGTTCGCGTCTCTATGATGTCGCAGCCGGTGGGCGCTGGTGCAAATCTGGCATATGCCCGCGAGGCACGAGAGCGCTTCCGGGGACCGTTCGTTCGTTTTTCTGGCTTCAACCGTATGACCGATCGCGGCGTATGGGCGGGGCTTGCCGAGATGATTGACCCCTATGAGGACACGGCCGATGCGGGAGCCGCCGGCAAGACGGTCGTCGAGGAGCCCGAGTGGGATCTGATTGAGAACGAGCTACGTGCAATTGATGCTGACGGCTTCCGATATTCCTTGCATTGCCAGGGAGATGGCGCCGTTCGTCGCACCGTGGCGCTCTATGCCTCGCTGCCTCGAGACGAACATGGACGGATGCTTCGCCGCCATGCGATTACCGATCTCGAGAACTCTGACCCGACCGATCTTATCGAGTTTGGCAAGTTAGGTGGAATTTGCGAGGTCTATCCGCAGATTCTGACGCTGGACCGGCGCGAGGATTGCCTATCGATGATGCGTCGACAAATTGGCGAGACGCGACTTTTACACAGCTGGAATCGCCGCGGCCTGGAAGATTCCGGATGCACGGTGTGCTGTGGTACGGATTTGCCGCTGCTGATTCCGAGCCTGGGCGAGTCAATCTACAGCGCGTGCGGCGGATACTTCGACGATGGACTGCCCGTGAATGAGGCCAACGTGCTGACGCTTGTCGAGCTCTTGCGCGCTTGGACTGCCGGGGGCGCGTACGATCTGATGCGCGAAGACGAGCTGGGTACGCTTGAGGTTGGCAAGCTTGCCGATATCTGCGTGCTCGATCGGGATGTGTTCGACCTCGATTATCGCGACGCACGCGATCTTGCGGTTGATATGACGATGTCGGACGGACAAATCGTGTTCGATCGAAATAAGGAGGCATAAGGTGTCTGAATCCAAACCGACGCTGCGCCGCGAACAGATTGCGGGCATGAATATCCACTACATCATGTGGTCGCTCGATTACTTCCTTGACGCGCAGCAGCGTTTGGGCTTTGAGTCCATTGAGCTGTGGTGTGCGGAGCCGCATGTGACGCTCGACCACACGGGCTACTTTGAGGCTGAGGTCCTGGCGAAAAAGGCTGCAGACCGTGGGCTTAGGTATCGTACTCTGTGCCCCGAGAATGTTGTCTATCCTTGGCAATACTGCGCACGCAAGCCGCTGCATGAACAGCGCAGCCTGGCGTACTTTAAGCACGGCATTGAGCTTGCCGAGGTACTTGGGTGCGACCGTATGTCCGTCAACTCGGGCTGGGGCGACTGGGACGAGGATCGCGAGGAAGCCTGGAAGCGCAGCCGCGAGCACTTGTCCATTCTGGCGGAGTATGCCGGCGAGCACGGTCTGGTGCTTACGATGGAAAGCCTGCGTCCCGAGGAGAGCAACCTTGTGACGACGGTTTCCGATGCGAAGCGCATGATTGACGAGGTCGCGAGCCCGTACTTACAGCCCATGGTTGATACAACCGCGATGGGCGTTGCAGGCGAGACGCTCGAGGACTGGTTTGCCGCCTTTGGTGATGGGGCAATTCACGAGATGCACTTTATCGACGGTGACCCGTATGGCCATCTGGTGTGGGGCGATGGCAAGCACGATATGGACGCCTTCGTCGCCACGCTCAACGCCCATGGTTTTGACGGCATGCTGGGCCAGGAAATCACGGACGGTCGTTACTACGATGACCCGGCGGCGGCAGATGCCAAGAACATGGCCGCATTCGAGAAATATCTGATTGACTAAAACAACTATCGGCCACGCAGCCAATCTCATTGATTGCGGACCAAACAAGAAAGGAACTGGATATGAACGCACACGATCTGATCAAAGAGGCAATTGCCGAGAAGGGCAAGTTCGACAGCGTCTACTGGATTGCTTGCGGTGGCTCCATGATCGATTTGATCCCGGCTCATGAGCTTCTGCAGCGCGAGGCAACCACCTTCACTTCGTATATCTATACCGCGCGTGAATTCGACATTATGCGTCCGCGTCGTCTGGGCGAGAAGTCCCTGGTCATCGCTTGTAGCCACAGTGGCAACACCCCCGAGGTCGTCGAGGGCTGCGAGATTGCCCTTGCTGCCGGCGCTACGGTGATCGCCCAGACCGACAATGCTGGATCTAAGATCGACTCCGGCAAGTGGACCACGTGGGTCTACCCGTGGGGCGAGGGTGTGCCGCAGGCCGAGGTCCCCGCTGGTATTTCGCTGTCGCTTGCGGCAGAGCTGCTCGATCAGCAGGAGGGCTACGCCGATCTTGCCGATATGTATGCCGGTATCGCCGAGATGGATAAGATTCTTCCCCCGGCACGCGAGAAGGTAAATGCCGAGCTGGGCGATCGCTTTGCCAAGCTTTGCCAGGAGCACGAGTTCTTCTATATTCTGGGCAGCGGTCCCAACTTTAGCCAGACCTACGGTTTCGCTATCTGCTCTCTTATGGAGATGCAGTGGCAGCACTGCAGCTACATCCACTCTGCCGAGTACTTCCATGGCCCCTTCGAGGCTACTCAGGATGGCGTTTTTTACTTCCTGCAGATGGGCTCCAGCGAGTGCCGTGCTATGGACGAGCGCGCCCTGGCGTTCCTTAAGACGCATACCGATACGCTGATGGTGCTCGATGCCAAGGAGTACGGTATGGAAGCCGTGCCGGCGAGCGTCCGTGCCTATCTGGACCCGGTGCTGTTCTATGCCATGAACTGCGAGCTGCGTGCTGCACGCGGCAAGGTGTTTGATCACGATCCCGATTTCCGTCGCTATATGGGTGTTGTCGAGTACTAGAAGGGACAAAGGCCATGGCATTTAACGTTAACGCGCTCGGATTTGGCGACAACGTCGTCGATCGCTACGAGCATATCCATACCATGTATCCTGGCGGCAATGCGGTGAACTTCGCCGTTTATGCCAAGAAATGCGGTGCCGCACGCTCCGCATACATGGGCATTTTTGGCAATGACGCCGCTGCCGAGCATGTCATTGCAAGCCTCGAGGATGAGGGTATCGAGCTTGACAAGTGCGAGCAGATGATTGGCGAGAACGGAGCGGCTCGCGTCACCGT
>DXMX01000048.1:14033-14596 GCA_019413955.1 Collinsella sp. | reverse complement strand
CCCGAGCGCCGCGCCCCCGCCCCCGGCGACGCCGCCGACCGCGCCCGCATCACGCCCGAGACCGAGCTTGACGTGCCCGCCACCTCCATCTACCAGGCCGGTGCCATCAAGCTCGAGGAGGAGCTCTCCCCTGCTGAAGCCTTCGAGACCGGCATGGGCGAGGCTGCCTACACCTACTTGGCCGACCACGCCACCAAGCGCATCGTCATCGATGTGCCCGCATACAAGCACGCCACGGTTACCGTGCGCGTGAGCGGTGTCGATGCAGCCGCGGCCATCGCCGCCATCGACGTCGTCGCCCGTCCCCAGTCGACGCTCGATCTGCTTATTGCCCTGGACTCTCCCGTTGCCGGCCAAGGCGTCGTGGGATCCGTGCTACGCGTGTGCGCCCACGAGTACGCCACCGTCAACGTGACCTGCACGCAGACGCTCGACGATAGCTGGATCGCGCTCGACGACACCGGCCTGTTCCTGGACGAGGGCGCGCGCGTCAACGTGCAGCACACCGTCCTGGGTGCCGGCGCCAGCGCCACCGGCCTTGCCGGCGACCTGCTGGGCGATAC
>DXMX01000048.1:8952-14023 GCA_019413955.1 Collinsella sp. | reverse complement strand
GCCAAGGTCACCATCGATACTGACTACCTGGGCGCCCGAGAGCAGGTGCGCGACTTTAACTACGAGCTGCGCCACCGCGGTCGCAAGACCGAGTGCGAGATCGACGCCAACGGCGTGCTGACCGGCACGTCCAAGAAGGTCTACCGCGGCACCATCGACCTCGTGCACGGTTGCAAGGGTGCAACCGGCACCGAGCGCGAGACGGTGCTTTTGGCCAACAAGGGCGTCGACAACAAGACCGTTCCCGTCATTCTCTGCGACGAGGACGACGTCGCCGGCAACCACGGAGCCACCATCGGCCACGTCCGCGACGAGCAACTGTTCTACCTCGCCTGCCGCGGCCTTGACCAAAACGCCGCCGAGGACCTGTTCGTCCGCGCCAAGCTGGAGGACGCCGCACTTTCCGCCACCGACGAGCGCACCCGCGCCGCCGTCGTCCGCTTGGGCAACAACCTGATCGACAACTTTGAAGAGGAGCTCGCATGATCGACACCGAGCACGTTAAATGCGACACCTGTACCGCACCGGAGCCTATGGAGCTCGACGCCAGCGACGAGGCCTCGCGCGGCTGGCCTACCGTCGACATCGAGACTAATCCCTACAAGGCGCAGTTCCCGCTGTTCCAGCAGCACCCCGAGATCGCCTTCCTCGATAGTGCCGCCACCGCGCAGCGTCCTGCCTGTGTGCTCGACGCCGAGCGCGACTTCTACCAGCGCATGAACGCCAACCCTCTGCGCGGCCTGTACTCGCTGTCCGTCGAGGCCACTGAGGCTATCGCGAAGGTGCGCCAGCAGATCGCCGACCTCATCGGCGCTGCCCAGGCCAACGAGGTCGTCTTCACCCGCAACACGAGCGAGTCGCTCAACCTGGTCGCCAAGAGCTTTGCACCCACAGTCCTCGAGCCGGGCGACGAGGTCGTCATCACCATCATGGAGCACCACTCCAACCTGATTCCGTGGCAGCAGGTCTGCCGCGAGACCGGCGCCAAGCTCGTCTACCTCTACCCCACCAAGACCGGTCAGCTCACCACCGAGGAGGTTCTTGCCAAGGTTGGTCCCAAGACCAAGATTCTGGCCGTGGGTCAGGTCTCCAACGTGTTGGGAGTCGAGAACCCAGTCAAGAACCTCGGCAAGCTCGTGCACAAGTATGGCGGCTACCTGGTCGTCGACGGTGCGCAGTCGCTGCCGCACATGCCGGTCGATGTGGCCGACCTGGGCGCCGACTTCTTTGCCTTTAGCGCACACAAGGCTATGGGCCCCATGGGCATCGGCGTGCTGTGGGGCAAGATGGACCTGCTCAACGCCATGCCGCCCATGCTCACCGGCGGCGAGATGATCGACTCTGTTACCGAGCAGGACGCCGTCTGGGCGCCCGTTCCCGAGAAATTCGAGGCCGGCACACAGGACGCCGCCGGCATCTTCGCCACGGGTGCGGCACTCGACTACCTGGTCAACACGGTGGGTTACGAGAACATCCAGGCACGCGAGCAGGCACTCGTCCACTACCTGATGGGCGAGCTCATGCAGCTCGACTTTGTCCAGATCATCGGCTCCATCTATTGGGACAACCACCACGGCGTTGTGAGCTTTAACGTCCGCGGCATCCACCCGCACGACGTCGCGAGCATCATGGACATGGACGGCGTCTGCATCCGCGCCGGTCACCACTGTGCACAGCCGCTGCTCACCTGGCTGGGCGTCGAGAACCTTGCCTGCTGCCGCGCCAGCGTGGCCTTCTACAACGACAAGGCCGACATTGACAAGTTCATCGCCGGCCTGCATCACGTTTGGAGCACGTTCAATGGGTAATCTGTACACCTCCACCACATTTATGGAGCACAACTCGCACCCCGACTACAAGTACGAGATGGATGCTCCCACGCACGAGCACGACGGCATCAACCCCAGCTGCGGAGACGAGCTCACTCTGCAGCTGCGTGTCGAGAACAACGTGATTGAGGAGGCCTCCTTTACCGGCCACGGCTGCGCCATCAGCCAGGCCAGTGCCGACATCATGGCCGATCTCATCACCGGCGAGACCGTCGAGGAAGCTCGCCGCCTGGCAGAGCTCTTCCTCGCCATGATCCGCGGCGAGAAGCTCTCCGAGGAGGACCTGGAAGACCTGGACGAAGCCGCCCAGCTCCAGGACATCTCGCACATGCCCGCCCGCGTCAAATGCGCCGAGCTCGCCTGGCGCACCCTCGACGGCATGCTCGAGGGGCAAGCTAACCAGTAGCGTATGCTCCGAATCCAAGGTTTTTGATTGCCGAGCCGCCCGATACGGGCGGCTCTGTTTTTCCTAATGAGCACGAACACACAAAATCAGCGCGCCCGGCGCCCCGTCTGTCATTTACCACACGGCCAGACGCGAACACGGGCGTTTTCCACAGCACCAAAGGCCTGCGGCAGGGCCCCGGGCCCGCCAAGCAATGCGCCAAGCCCCGTTCTGCGAAGCTCCGACTCGCTTCGCGCCTGCCGCAGACGGGTCCCATAGGGTGCGACGTGCATTTTTGCGAGTATTCAGCACGCCAAGCTGTATGTATACGCATCGAAAGCGTTAATCAACGTCTCCAGGCGCATATATATTGTGTTTTAGAACAAGCATCGCGGTCTCAGGGATCACATACATGCGCTTCGGAGGCGGATCGGAAGGCATAAATAGCTTCGGGACCCGTATGTTGCAAGATTGCGGCAGTGCCGACAGCACCACGATGCTGAAAACTCCGTTTTTTGCACGGCGCAGACGGGGGTAGGCACGGGCAAACCCGGACTGAGCTGTTATTTTATGCAAGATGACGATTGTTCTATGCATATTAAGAAGTGCAGTTACCGTACCAAGCTTTTGAACGCTGGTTGCGGCGTATGGACGACCCCAACTGCGGTGAACAGGCGACCTTACATCACGTTTCCGCCAGCCCGCATCGCCGTTCGCGCGCGGGCGCGCACGATACGAGAGACGGTACTTTTGCCAATCCCGGTATACCGCTCAATCTGGCGCACCGTAAAGCCGGCATTGCTCAATCCAACAATAACGGTATCGCGCTGCGCCGGCGGTGCAGTTTTAACCACATTGAGCGGAACCCCGAGGCTCTTCGCCATCTTGTCGGCAAAGGCGTGGCGTTCCCACTCTGTCTCTTTCATATCGCGCAGCGCCGGTTCGCCGCCGTCGGGCGTCGAAAGCGAATAGGCAATAAAGCCCTCGGCAGAACCAAAAAGCTCAAGCACGCAAGAAGGATCAGAAAATCCCCTCGCGACATCGGCCGCGTCACCGTCGTAAGCGCACAAATGCTCCGGAAAGCTGCTCCAGGGATAACGCTCAATGAGACTGATGCCCGCCTCCTGCGGATCGGCGTGAACGGAGCGAATAGCCTCCATCACCTGCCAGTCGGTATCGAGCGAGCGCCGGTCAAAACGGTTCTGGAACAGATGCCCTGTGCGCCCCGTGCGTTTATTGAACCGCCGCGCGTACGTCAAAAGCAGCCGGTGCATCGCCGCGCTCATCGCGTCCTCGTAATCTGCAAGCACCAGACGCACGTGATTGCCCATAAGGCACCAGGCGATAACCGTCACGCCCGCCTTGCGGCAGCACTCACGCATCAGCTCCAAGAACTCCCACCGGTCTTCATCGCCCTCAAAGATGAGCTGCTTGCCCGTACCGCGGGCACAGACATGGTAAAAGCCGGTAACCGTTCTCCAAACGCGCTGCATGGCGCTCCCTTCGCCGGGATCTGCTTGCCATCCAATACAGCACGATTGAAGCGTGCCATCAAAACATTCACGCAAAACAATTCGCTCGCGCGGCCAAAGGCAGTAAACAGGCGGCGAACGGCACCGTTGCAACAGGTCAGCCCCTGCAACGCTTACAAAAGCTGACCAAAAGCTTGCCCAAGACGGACCCCCTCTACGGAAGTGCACGACCACAGAATATAGAGTTAAACCGTTTCAATTGAAAGTTCCGCGCATCTCGCTACGAAACCTGAGCCGTTCGCCGAATATTCCGTGCATTTCGCGGTATTATAGGGGCTGCATGTCATGTCCCTTTCGAAGGGTCGCCCGGCAATCGCCAGCCACGGCCCCCAGACGGGACGCCAACACGATAGAGAGGAGAGGCATGCAGTACTCACAGGAAGTGGAGAACATGTGCCCCGTTGCCAAGGGTGCATACCACGGCCCCGCACCCATCCCCGAGGAGGGCAAGTGGGTCCAGGCTAAGGAGATTTCCGACATCTCCGGTCTTACGCACGGTGTGGGTTGGTGCGCACCTCAGCAGGGCGCCTGCAAGCTCACGCTGAACGTCAAGGACGGCATCATCGAGGAGGCCCTCGTTGAGACCATCGGCTGCTCGGGCATGACCCACTCTGCCGCCATGGCTTCCGAGATCCTTCCCGGTAAGACCATCCTCGAGGCCCTCAACACCGACCTCGTCTGCGACGCCATCAACGTTGCTATGCGCGAGATCTTCCTGCAGATCGTTTACGGCCGCAGCCAGACCGCGTTCTCCGAGGGCGGCCTGCCCGTGGGCGCCTCCCTCGACGACCTCGGCAAGGGCCTTCGCTCTCAGGTCGGCACCATGTTCGGCACCAAGGCCAAGGGCGCTCGTTACCTCGAGCTCGCTCAGGGCTACGTCACCCGCATGGCTCTCAACGACAAGAACGAGATCATCGCATTCGAGTTCCTGAACCTCGGCAAGTTCACCGACGCCGTCAAGGCCGGCAAGACCCCCGAGGAGGCCATCGCTGGCGCTATGGGCCACTATGGTCAGTGGGAGAACGCTGCCAAGTACATCGACCCGCGCACCGACGAGGAGACTCACTCCGTCGCCAGCGTGTTCCCGGTTCACGAGTAGAAAGGGAGGGAAATAACTATGACTGTTACGTTCGAAGGTTACGAGCGCCGCGCTGACAAGATCAACAAGTGCCTCGCCGACAACGGCATCGCCTCCCTCGAGGAAGCTCTGCAGATCTGCACCGACAAGGGCTTCAACCCGCGTGAGATCGTCAACAACACCCAGTCCATTGCCTTCCAGAACGCCGAGTGGGCCTACACCCTCGGCTGCGCTCTCGCTGTCAAGC
>DXMX01000048.1:3678-8942 GCA_019413955.1 Collinsella sp. | reverse complement strand
CACCGTTCCCGGCTCCGTCGCCGAGGACCGCAAGGTCGGTCTGGGCCACGGCAACCTGGGCGCTATGCTGCTCTCCGACGACACCGAGTGCTTCGCCTTCCTGGCTGGCCACGAGTCCTTCGCTGCCGCTGAAGGCGCTATCGGCCTGGCTCTGAACGCCAACAAGGCTCGTAAGAAGCCGCTGCGCGTTATCCTCAACGGTCTGGGCAAGGACGCTGCTCAGATCATCGCCCGCATCAACGGCTTCACCTACGTGAAGACCCAGTTCGACTACTTCACGGGCGAGCTCAAGGTCGTCGAGACCATCCCCTACTCCGATGGTCCCCGCGCCGCCGTCAACTGCTACGGCGCCGACGACGTCCGCGAGGGCGTTGCCATCATGTGGCACGAGAACGTCGACATCTCGATTACCGGTAACTCCACCAACCCCACGCGCTTCCAGCACCCCGTCGCTGGCACCTACAAGAAGGAGCGCCTCGAGGCTGGCAAGAAGTACTTCTCCGTCGCTTCTGGTGGCGGCACTGGCCGTACCCTGCACCCGGACAACATGGGCGCCGGCCCTGCCTCTTACGGCATGACCGACACCATGGGCCGTATGCACTCCGACGCCCAGTTCGCCGGTTCTTCCTCCGTGCCTGCGCACGTCGACATGATGGGTCTCATCGGCATGGGCAACAACCCCATGGTCGGTGCCACCGTCGCCTGCGCTGTCGCCGTCGAGGAGGCCCTCAAGGCCTAATCGCGCCCGCGCGATGCTCATATAGTTGAGCTTTGGAGCCGCTACCCACCCAGGTAGCGGCTCTTTTTGTTTGCGCTGTCGCAGGGTAGCTAATGCCGATATATCAGTTGGGGCGAAATACAAGATGTGATGAGATGGAGCGTCAGAGCGTCCATGACGCCCACCTGCCATATTTGCCCTTTACCGATTTGCCGAGTCTTTACGGCCCCATTGCCGATCACCCGTGCGACAATGCGCCGGACGAGAAAGGAATCCGATGGAATCGACTGATGTACTGGTAATTGGATCTGGCATTGCGGGCCTTTGCGCCGCCATCGAAGCGGCACGCACGGGTGCAACCGTCACTGTGGCAAGCGCCGGCAAGACTATGAGTGGATCGAGCTTCTTCCCCGGAACCTGGGGCCTAGGGCTTATCGGACCCGTTAACGAAGACGACGAGCAGGACCTCATCGACACCATCCTGGCCGTCGGCGGCGGCGTTGCCGACCCCGAACTCGTCCAAGCGTTCGTCCACGGCATTCCCCAAGCGATTGACTGGCTCGAGCAAGACCTGGGCGTTGAGCTCCAGCGTCCGCAAAGCGCCAAGAGTGCTCAACAAAAGCAATTTATCCCCTGCTTTGACCACAAGACGCGCATGTGGCGCGGCCTCACCCGCAAGCCCCTTGAGGACGCTCTGACGACCTGGATCGAGTCGCTCGGCATTCGCCTGCTCCCCCGCCATGAGCTTATCGACCTTGTTGAGGACACGAACGGCAGAATAACCGGAACCGTACTCTACGACCTTACCGAAAATCGAATCGTGCCCTTTGCTGCCAAGGCCACGGTCATCGCAGCCGGTGGCACAGGCGGCCTGTTCGAGCGCAGCCTTACGTCGGCTGATGTGCTCAGTTCCTCGCAGGCCATCGCGCTGGCGCACGGCGCAACACTTACTAATATAGAGTTCATGCAGATGATGCCCGGCTTCATCGAGCCCAGGCGTAACTTGGTCTTCAATGAGAAAACCTGGCGCTACGTGCACGTAGACCAGCCAGTAGATATTGCCGACAACAAGCTGGACGACCTGCTCGAGCAGCGCTCTGGATATGGTCCCTTCACGTCACGCTTGGCCTCCCGCGCTATCGATCTCGTCATCGATCAGGCAGGTGTCGAAGGCCTGGCACTCCACTACGACTTCCCCCGCGAGGATGTCCCAGAGTTTGTGCAGACCTTTGCCACCTGGCTGCAAGACGAGCACGGCATCGCGCCGACCGACGAGATGCGCGTTGCGATGTATGCCCACGCTGCTAACGGCGGCATCAAGATCGATAAGACCGCGCACACGGGCGTTGAGGGCCTCTACGCTTGCGGCGAGGCGACAGGCGGCATGCACGGCGCCGACCGCATTGGTGGCTTGTCAAGCGCCAACGGCATCGTATTCGGACGTATCGCGGGCGCATCGGCAGCCCTCACAGCGCAGAAAGAGCCTGAAGCGGCCCTGAAGACGGATATCACCCTCCCCCAGTACGGCATTGCCACAACAGATGCCGATCGCCTGACACACAACCTTAGGCACACGATGAGCACCTATTGCATGATCAACAGGACCGAAACAGGCCTATCCGAGGCCCTGCAACAGCTTGAAAGCCTGCAAGACAAGGCCATGGCGCTGAGCAAGCCGCATGCCGATGACAGCGAGATCGCAGCCCTCGCCCGCCTACAGTCGCAGATTCAGCTGTCGACGGAGATGGTCAAAGCCATGCGTAAGCGGACCGAAAGTCTCGGATCGCACTATCGAGCGGATTAAACCGGACACCTATCTAAAGCAGAACACAATCAATCGATATCCATGGGCCCCGTGAGCTTGAAGCAGCACGGGGCCCATTCGTGTCCGCACGACAGCGTATCCTTATTCTGAATATAGAGCGGGCAAAGCCCGCATAGAAAATAGACCAGCGAGGAGGAGATATGGACAGCAGGGATATCGAGAAATGGCGTGTCGAACTTGACAGCTACGCCCATGTGGAAGACGGCGTTGAGTATTGGCTCGCACGCGATTTAATGGAACCCATGGGGTACACTCGATGGGAGAACTTCGCCGAAGTTGTTAAGAGGGCAAAAGTCTCGTGCGAAACAAACAAAACTCCAGTTGATTCCCATTTTCGTGACACCACGAAAATGGTAACTGCCGGTGTCGCCGCTCGCGCGGTTAAAGACTACAAACTTACGCGCTATGCATGCTATTTAATCGCACAGAACGGAGATTCAGACAAGCCAGAGATCGCGCTCGCCCAGGCATACTTTGCCGTGCAGACGCGCCGTCAAGAGCTCATAGAGCAGCGCTTCGCAGAGATTCAGCGCTTGCAGGCGCGCCACTCGCTATCCGATTCAGAGAAACAGCTCTCGGGTATTGCGTTCAAACGCGGCGTGGACTCCAAAGGATTCGCGATCATCAAGTCGAAGGGCGATGAGGCGTTATTCGGCGGCAGAAGCACGGCGGAAATGAAGCAGCAGCTCGGCGTACCCAAGAGCGCGGCATTGGCGGACAGGTTAGCCGATGTCCTCATCAAAGCAAAGGACCTCACGAACTCGATGACGGCCTTCAACGCCGAGGAACACGACTTGTACGGTCTGGACCAGATCAAACAAGAACACGTCGAGAACAACACGAGCGTGCGTGGCAGCCTCATCGACCGCGGAATTGTTCCCGAGAACCTACCGCCTGCCGAGGATACAAAAAAGCTCGAGCGTCGCGTGAAGGCAGACGAGAAGAAACTCAAGGAGGGTACTGACGGTTTCACCGATCCCCAGGGTAGACTCAATCTGTGAAAGCGGCCGCGCCCTTTCGGGTTCGACCCCATGCGAGGTTAACAAAAAAGCGACCAGCCTAAGCCAGTCGCTTTACCATGCTTTGGGTGGGCCGTCAGGGGGTCGAACCCTGGACCTTGGGATTAAGAGTCCCCTGCTCTACCAACTGAGCTAACGACCCAAAGCTAAAGTCCATTGTGGTGGACTTTAGAGGAGATATCGTGTGGTGGGCCGTCAGGGGTTCGAACCCTGGACCTTGGGATTAAGAGTCCCCTGCTCTACCAACTGAGCTAACGACCCGATATCAACACGAAGCAAGAACTGGGGTGGGTAAAGGGACTCGAACCCTCGACCTACGGGACCACAACCCGTCGCTCTAGCCAACTGAGCTACACCCACCGTGTCCTGTGCGCTTCGCGCTCGACTATTATTGCAAGGAACGCCACGTGATGCAAGCCCCAATTTTCAAGAATTTTGAAAAGAGTCTTTCGAGACCATTTCGAGCAAATCCCACCGGTTTCATAGGAGTAAACTTGCCCCACTGCAAATGCTCGAAAGGACCGTCATGAAAGAACTCTCCAACCGCACGGCAACGTTTACCGATTCGGTCATCCGCCGCATGACACGCATCTCCAATAAGTACGGCGCTGTCAATCTCTCGCAGGGCTTCCCTGACTTCGATCCCCCAGCGCAGCTGCTCGATAGCCTCAGCACCATCGCCACCGACCCCAAGCCGCTTTACCACCAGTACTCCATCACCTGGGGCTCCCAGGCCATGCGTGAGGCGCTTGCCGCCAAGCAGGAGCATTTTATGGGCATGTCGGTAAACCCCAACGAGAATATCGTAGTCACCTGCGGCTCCACCGAGGCCATGATGGCCGCCATGATGACCGTTGCCAACCCCGGAGACAAGGTCGTTATCTTCTCGCCGTTCTACGAGAACTACGGCGCCGACACGATCCTTTCGGGTGCCGAGCCTATCTACGTGCCGCTCAACCCGCCCACATTCGACTTTGACCGCGAGACACTCGAGGCGGCCTTCCGCGACAACGACCCCAAGGCCATCGTCCTGTGCAACCCTTCCAACCCTTGCGGCAAGGTCTTTACGCGCGAGGAGCTCACCTTTATCGCCGACCTCTGCAAAAAGTACGACACCTACTGCATCACCGACGAGGTGTACGAGCACATCGTCTACGCGCCCCACGAGCACGTCTATATGGCCACGCTGCCCGGCATGTTCGAGCGAACCATCAGCTGCAGCTCGCTGTCCAAAACGTACTCCATCACCGGCTGGCGGCTGGGCTACACCATTGCCCCGGCCCAGATCACCGAGCGCATCAAGAAGGTCCACGACTTCCTCACCGTGGGTGCCGCCGCTCCCCTGCAGGAAGCCGTTGTCACCGCCCTCAACTTCGACGACAGCTATTACCAGGAGGTCCTCGACCTCTACACCGCCAAGCGCGACCTGTTCTGTCAGGGACTCGGCAGCATCGGCCTCACGCACAACGTGCCGCAGGGCGCCTACTACGTCATGATGGACATCTCTGAGTTTGGCTATGACAGCGACCTCGAATTCTGCGAGGACCTCGCGTCTAAGGTGGGCGTGGGCGCCGTGCCCGGCTCGAGCTTCTTCCGCGAGCCCGTCAACCATCTGATTCGTTTCCACTTTGCCAAGCGAGACGAGACGCTTAACGCGGCGCTGGAGAACCTCAAGTCGCTACGTGATAAAATCAAGCCTGTC
>DXMX01000048.1:729-3668 GCA_019413955.1 Collinsella sp. | reverse complement strand
GCACGGGTAAGGACGGCCCGGCAACTAAAGCAACCAAAGAAGCCCCGCACCGCCCGCCGCGTTGCGAGGCTTCTTTCTATAGCGCTTTCTTAAATAGTTTAGAGCTCTATACTTTAGTCACGGAGCAACTCGTCCCAGAGAGAGGAATACTATGGCAGAGCAGCAGCTTATCGGAGCGCTCGAGGCCGGTGGCACCAAGATGGTCTGCGCCACGGGCTATGCGGACGGTACGGTCCTAGAGCGCGAGCAGATCGCGACCACGACCCCGCAGGAGACCGTTGAGGCCGTCAACGCATGGTTTGCCGACAAGGGCATCGCCGCGCTGGGCATCGGCGCCTTTGGCCCCACCGCAGTCAACCCTGCCTCGCCCCAATACGGCAAGATCCTGGAGACGCCCAAAACGGCATGGCGCTACTTTGACCTGCTGGGCACTATCCAAAACGAGCTCAATATCCCCTGCGGCTACGATACCGACGTCAACGTCGCCTGCCTGGGCGAGGTCACGTTTGGTTGCGCCAAGGGCCTCACCGACGTGGTCTACCTGACCATCGGCACCGGCGTGGGCGCCGGCGTGCTCTCGGGCGGTAAGCTCGTGCACGGCATGATGCATCCCGAGGCCGGCCACATCCTGGTCACGCGCGACCCGCGCGACACCATTGGCGAGCACAGCGCCTGCCCCTTCCACGACAACTGTCTCGAGGGCCTCATCGCCGGCCCCGGCGTTAAAAAGCGCTGGGATGGCAAGAGCGCCGGAGACATGGCCGATGACCCGGAGGCCATGGATCTGCTCGCCGGCTATCTGGCACAGGCGCTCATGACCTACACGCTGTGCTACGCGCCGCAAAAGATCATCATCGGCGGCGGCGTGGCCGACCACACCCCCATCGTGCCGCTCGCACGCAAGAAATGTGCCGAAATGCTCAACGGCTATATCGGCACGCCCGAGGTCAACGACATCGATACCTACATTGTCAACAACAGCCTCGAGGGCAAGCAGGGCATCATGGGTTGCCTTGCCCTGGGCGCACAGGCGCTTCAGTAACAGACGCACCCACGGGGCGTGGCGCGCCCAGCAAATCCGACCAATGGAACGACGCCACCACGCCTCATATAAGCCCTCAAATAAAAAAGGCCGCCTAGAACCAAACAATACGTCCTAGGCGGCCTTTTTGGCGTACATCAGCGACCGTAAGAGATATCGGAGCACAACGCCCATTGCCGCTCCACAGCAGTCGATCATCACATCGGTGATCATGCCGGCGCGTCCCGGCACAAAGAGCTGAATCGTCTCGTCGATCGAGGGAATCAGCAGCAGGAACACCGCCGTGGGCAGCAGCACGTCAAAGGTGTGCCGGCCCTCAAAATCAAAAGCGTGCGTTGCCAGGATGCCGAGCACCATATACTCGGTAAAATGCGCGCACTTGCGAACAACAAAGTTGGTCACCCATTCATATGGAAGTCCCACGCCGTGCAGGAAACCGCGGATAGCTTCCATGACCGTTAGGCTCAGCGAGCCCGACCCCGAGCCGGGAACCAGCGAATTGCCCCAGATCAAGAGCGCCATCAGGCAGGTCACGACCGCCCATTTTCGATTGATCTTAACCATGCAGAAGTTATGCCTCCGCGCGGAGCGGCGCGAAGCTGGCGGTACCGCCCTCGATAACGCTCAGATAGGCACGGCCCGTACGCTTGGCGGTAGAGGACTGCAGGCGCTCGATCTCTTCCTCGAGGATCTGATTGACGCGCTCGTGACGACGATTTTCCATAATGCCGGCGGCAATAGCCTCGGCCCGCTCGATGCTCTCGCGCGAGATACGGGCGGTATCCTCGGGGAACACAGCGCTGTGACGGCCGACATAGGCGGGAGCAGCAGGCTGAGGGGCAGCGACGGGAGTGGGGACTGCAACAGGAGCGGGCTCGTCAATCTCATCCAGAATCGCGGTGGCGGCGGCCCACATGTCCTCGTGGCCCGAGTAATCGGCCATGGGGACATCGACCTCGAGCGAGGCGTCCGGAAGGTCGCCGGTGTCGATGCGATCTTGGGCATCAATCGATGCGGTGATGGCTGCAGGTTCATCGAGGTCGTCAAGATCGATGTCCGCGGCACCGGAGATGATAGGCATGCTGGCGAGGTTTGCGTTGTACGGCGCAGCCTCAGCCGCCTGCTGCTGAGCAGGAGCGCCCCAAAGCGAGCTCTCGGCGGCACGGCGGGCGGCAACGGCCTCCTCGTCCGCGGTAATGGCTTCATCAACGTACGAATAATCGGCAGAAGCGTTCGCGTCGCCCGAGGTAGCGTTGTAGGCGTTATTGGCTGCCGCGTTGGCAACGAGTGCCACGAAAGCCGCCGTGCTGCCCGCAGGGGCGGCCTGGGAGCCCGACACGGCGCGCGCCGCGGCGGCGATGTCGTCACGATTGAAGGAGCCGGTCTGCCCGCCGTTGGTAAGCTCGTCGATGGCGACTTGATAGACGTCGCGCGAGTGTGCAGGGTCGCAGCTCACCGGCGAATCGTCGTCGAGCATACTGTCGATCATGGACCAAGCCTCGGCCTCGTCCATAGCATCTGCGGCTCGAGCGATGGTAGGGACACCATCATCGGCATGACGGCGCTGGAACGCACCAGTCAGGCCGGAAAGGTATGCCGAGGTAGACTGCTCCGCCTGAGCCTGAGAAGCAGAAGCCGCAGCGTAAGGAGTCGCATCCTGCTGCTGAGCCGGAATCGAGGCGGTCTTGAACTCACTTTGATGTTGATTGAGATTGGCAGCACCGCCCATGGCATCGGGCTGGAACAGACGCTCTTCACGCTGCGCACGGTACTCGGAGATGCCCAGCGAGGCGGCATAGATACCCACGCCCGCCACCGCGCCCACGGCGAAGGGAACCGCACCCGCCACGACCGTCTCGTTCACCGACGAAAACGGCAGCGTCGCGGCATACATAAC
>DXMX01000048.1:0-719 GCA_019413955.1 Collinsella sp. | reverse complement strand
CATAACCACGGGGGCGGCCAGGCCGATCCCGCACGAAAGTCCGGCAAGGACTGCTCGTTGTGTTGCATCAGAAGAAGCCATGAGCTCTCCCCATCTTCCAGCACCCAAATCGCATCATTCAGTTGGCTGCGCGAGAGAAGATGAAGCGGGGCTATGCCCCAAAGCAACGGTATATGGTTCGTTTCATCTGCGTTTTCCGTCGCGAAGCTTAAAAGCTATTATGCGAAACCGCCCTGTCGATTGCAAGCGACGATGTCGGATTGAAACGGGAAACCTGCTGCTTGCCAGTCTTATGGTCGATAACTGGCGCCGAGTGGCGATATAAAAAGGGCCGAGGCGCAAGCCCCGACCCTTCATCGCGCCGGCAATAACGCCGCGTGCGGTTGACGACTTAGAACGTCTGCTCGTAGTCGCTATGCTTTTTGGCCGAACGCACCAGGAACTCCTGGTTGGTGTTGGTGCCCTTGAGGCCCTTGATAAACGATGCGGCCGCGCGCTCGGTATTGTTCATGCCGGCGAGGATGCGACGCAGACCAAAGACAAACGGGCGCATCTGCTCGTCGACCAGCAGGTCCTCGTTGCGCGTACCCGAGGCAACAGGGTCGATGGCCGGGAAAATGCGGCGATCGGCCAGGTCGCGGTCGAGCTTGAGCTCCATGTTGCCGGTACCCTTGAACTCCTCAAAGATGACCTCGTCCATCTTGGAACCGGTATCGATG
>DXMX01000047.1 GCA_019413955.1 Collinsella sp. | reverse complement strand
GGGCGCGATGGCCATGGTCTGGCCGATGGAATGGTTCTCGTGCACGCCGTTATTGAGCGATGCCGGCGTCATGACACGCGTGCGCGGCGCGTCGGTGTACTTGGTTGTCATACGGGGTCCTCCCGGTGTAAATCTGCTTCGTTTCGTGTAGCCATCAGGGTACCCACCAGATGTGAATCGTACGTGACATTTAACAGATACCATCAACTCATCAATAGCTCACCAAGTTGGTGGGATGCGGTTACACCCGGCGGTTGAACTACAATAGGGCTTGCTAATTGTTGTGAATGGCGTCTACGCACGGGAGCATTCTTATGAATCTTCACCTTTCTCAGTCTGATGGCTTTTTGCGTGTGGCGGCGGCCTCACCGCAGATTCGCGTTGCCGATGTCGAGGGCAATGCCGAGGTTGCGCTGGCGGCTGTTCGCGAGGCTACCGAGCGCGGCGTTCGCGCGCTGGCGCTGCCCGAGCTTAACCTGACCGGCTATACCGCGGCTGATCTGTTCCATAATCGCACGCTGCTGCATGCCTGCGAGGCTGCTTTGGCACATATCCTCGATGAAACCCGCGAGCTGCCGATCGTCTTTACCGTCGGCCTTCCCGTTGCGGTGGCCGAAAACATCTACAACTGCGCGGCCGTGTGCTGTGCGGGCGAGCTTTTGGGCCTTACGGCTAAGAAATATTTGCCCAACTACGGTGAGTTTTATGAGCGCCGCTGGTTTGCTCCGGCGCCTGCGGATCCCGTGTGGGTTGAATTTGCCGGTCAGGGTCCGGTCCCGCTGGGTTCGGGGCTTGTCTACCGTTGCTGTGACGAGGGCGCCGAGGACCTGGTGCTGGGCGTTGAGGTCTGCGAGGACCTGTGGGTGCCGGCGCCTCCTTCGACCGAGATGGCGCTTGCCGGTGCGACGGTGATTCTCAACCCGTCGGCTTCGGACGAGATTATCGGTAAGGCAGACTATCGCCGCAGCCTCATCTCCAATCAGAGTGCGCGCCTGTACTGTGCCTATGCGTATGCAGACGCGAGCGAGGGCGAGTCCACGACCGATATGGTCTTTGCGGGCGAGAACCTCGTCTACGAAAACGGCTCCAAGCTCGCCGCGACCAAGCTGCTTACCTGCGACATGGCCATCGCCGACGTCGATCTTGACCGCCTAGTTGCCGAGCGCCGTCGTTCGACGACGTGGACGCGCGCGGACGATGCGCCGGAGGCCACGGCCGTTGAGTTTTCGTTTGAGGGCGTGTTGGCCGAAGAGCCTGTCCTGCGCGATGCCTGCGATATCGACCGCGTTTTCCCGCGCGCGCCCTTTGTACCGGCCGACCATGGTGACCTGGCCGAGCGCTGCGAGACCATCCTCGACCTGCAGACCGCCGGCCTCAAGACCCGCCTGGCCCATACGGGCACCAAGGCGGCCGTCATCGGTCTTTCGGGCGGCCTTGATTCTACACTGGCACTGCTCGTGACGGTGCGTGCCTTCGATGCACTGGGGCTGCCGCGCACGGGTATCACGGCGGTCTCCATGCCCGGCTTTGGCACGACGCATCGCACTAAGTCCAACGCCGAGTCGCTCGCGCGCGACCTGGGCGTGAGCTTCCGCGAGGTTTCGATCCACGCGGCTGTGGAGCAGCACTTCAAGGACATTGAGCACGATCCGACCGTGCAGGACGTGACCTACGAGAACAGCCAGGCCCGCGAGCGTACGCAGATTCTGATGGATCTGGCCAACCAGGCTGGCGGTTTTGTCATCGGCACGGGCGACCTGTCGGAGTTGGCACTCGGCTGGGCTACCTATAACGGCGATCACATGAGCATGTACGCCGTCAACGCGAGCGTGCCCAAGACACTCGTGCGTCACTTGGTGCGTTATGCGGCCGATGTCTTTGGCGGGCGTATTGCCGAGGTTTTGCTCGATATCCTCGACACGCCGGTGTCCCCCGAGCTTCTGCCGCCCACGGGCGACGGCGAGATTGCGCAGAAGACTGAGGATTTGGTGGGCCCGTACGAGTTGCACGACTACTTCCTCTACTACTTGCTGCGTTTTGGCTTTGAGCCGGGCAAGATCTACCGCATGGCGCTCAAGAGTTTCGAGGGTGTCTACGACGCCAAGACCGTCCACACGTGGCTGCGTACGTTCTATCGTCGCTTCTTTGCCCAGCAGTTCAAGCGCAGCTGCCTGCCCGATGGCCCCAAGGTTGGTTCGGTGACGCTCAGCCCGCGCGGCGATTGGCGTATGCCGAGTGACGCCAGCTCGCGTCTGTGGCTTGCGCAGATCGACGCGCTCAATCCAGTTGACTAAGGTTGGCTAAATTGAACCAATACGGGGGTTGCAAGCGTTACACTTTTGCAATCTGATGGCCCGTATCGCGCGGCGCTCTTGTCGGAGCGCCGCTTTTTTATATCGGAAGGTGGCACCATGCAGGCATCGCAGCGTCTCGACCGCTTTGGCGCGGAGGTCTTCGCCTCGCTCAACAACAAACTGCTTGCGCTGAAGGCTCAGGGCAAGACCATTTACAACATGAGCGTGGGCACGCCCGACTTTAAGCCGTACGACCACGTGGTCGAGGCGCTCACGCAAGCGGCCCAGGACCCCGAGATGTGGAAGTATGCCCTGCGCGACCTGCCCGAACTCAAGCAAGCCGTGTGCGATTACTACGAGCGTCGCTTTGGCGTTTCGGGCATTACGCCGTCTATGGTGCAGTCGTGCAACGGCACGCAGGAGGGCGTTGGCCATTTGGGCCTTGCCCTGCTCGATCCGGGTGACACCATTCTGGTTCCCGATCCGTGCTACCCGGTCTTTGAGGCAGGTGCCAAGATCGCCGATGCCAAGCTCGAGTACTATCCGTTGGTTGCCGAGCACAATTACCTGCCCTATGTGGCGGGTATCGATCCCGAGGTGGCTGATCGTGCCAAGTATATGATCGTGTCGCTGCCCGCGAACCCGGTCGGCTCGGTGAGCACACCCGAGGTCTACGAGGAGATTATCGCTTTCGCCCGCGAGCACGACCTGCTCATCGTTCATGACAACGCGTACTCCGACATCGTGTTTGACGGCGAGCCCGGCGGCAGCTTCTTGCAGTATCCCGGTGCGCTCGAGGTGGGCGTTGAGTTCTTCTCGCTCTCCAAGTCGTTTAACGTCACCGGTGCGCGTATCGGCTTTTTGGTCGGCCGCGAGGACGTGGTCTCTGCCTTTGCCAAGCTGCGCGGCCAGATCGACTTTGGTATGTTCTTCCCGATCCAGAAGGCTGCTATCGCCTGCCTTAATGGCCCGCGCGATGAGGTCGAGGCGCAGCGCCTGAAGTACCAGAAGCGCCGCGATGCCCTGTGCGATGGTCTTGAGGACCTGGGCTGGGAGCGTCCCAACGCGCATGGCTCTATGTTTGTGTGGGCCAAGCTTCCCGGTGGTCGCACCGATTCCATGGCGTTTTGCGAGGAGCTCATGGAGAAGGCCGGCGTTGTGGTGACGCCGGGCGCGAGCTTTGGTCCTTCGGGCGAGGGGCACGTGCGCATGGCGCTGGTCCTGCCGCCCGATCAGATTGCTTTGGCTGTCGAGGCCATCCGCGAGGCGGGTCTGTATTAGAAACCTGTTTCGACTCGTCAATAGCTCGAAACCGATTTCGTACAGTTATTTTACGAATCCTGCAAACAATTTCGGTAAACGGTCGATTTTTGGCTGCGAATAGGAGCATAATCAAAGTCCCGATTGGATGTATTGGGATTACGACAAGCCGCTCGGGTCGTTCCCGGGTGGCTTGTTTGTGGAGAGAGATGGGAGTTTCTAATGGTTAACGAGAAGAAGGTCGCTATTGTCGGCTGCGGTTTCGTCGGTTCGTCTTCGGCGTTCGCGCTGATGCAGAGCGGTCTGTTCTCCGAGATGGTCCTCATCGACGTGGACAAGAACCGCGCCGAGGGTGAGGCCCTGGATATCGCGCACGGCATGACGTTTGCCGAGCCGATGAAGATCTACGCCGGCGATTATTCCGATGTCGCCGACGCCGCCATGATCGTCGTCACCGCTGGCGCTGCCCAGAAGCCCGGTGAGACCCGTCTGGACCTGGTCAACAAGAACGTCAACATCTTTAAGTCCATCATTCCCGAAATTAAGAAGTCTGGCTTCGACGGCATTCTGCTCATTGTCTCCAACCCGGTCGATGTTCTGACCTATGCCGCCATCAAGATGTCCGGCCTGCCCGAGGGCCATGTCATCGGCTCCGGCACCGTGCTCGACACTGGCCGTCTGCAGCAGATGCTTGGTGCCCACGTCGAGGTTGACCCGCGCGATGTCCAGGCCTATGTCATGGGTGAGCACGGCGACTCTGAGTTTGTCGCTTGGTCCAGCGCCCAGGTTGCCGGCGTGCCGCTGAACACTTTCTGCGAGCTTCACGGTCATCTGGAGCATGAGGCTGCCGAGAAGCGCATCGCCGAGGACGTCAAGAACTCCGCCTACACCATCATCGAGAAGAAGCACGCCACCTACTATGGCGTCGCCATGGCCGTCAAGCGCATCTGCACCGCCGTCATGCGCGATGAGCAGACCGTTCTGCCCGTCTCCTCGCTCATGGTGGGCGAGTATGGCCTGTCCGATCTTGCCATCTCCATGCCGACGGTCGTTGGCCGCGACGGCGTCGTCTGTCGCGTCCCCGTGCCGCTGAACGATGACGAGCAGCATGAGCTCACCGCCTCCGCCAAGGCCCTCAAGGACATCATCGACAGCGTCGACTTCTCCTGCTAAATCAAGCTCGCTAAAGCGAAAAGCTACAATGAATGGCGTCCGGTCCACACGGTCCGGGCGCCTTTTTGGTGCAAAGTAACCTGACCCCAATGCGCCATAGTTGATGGGAGCGCCATGTCGGATTCGCCTAATTTTTTGACCTATGCCCAGACGGCGTTTGACCCGTTTGAGGAACGGCCGTTCTGCGCTGTGGATAGCCTGGTCTTTGCGTGGTTGTCCTATTTGCGTTTGCCGGGTGATATGGCGGAGCTGACGAACTGGCAGGGCCTAGACGTACGCGAGCTGCTTCGTGCCGAGTGCTATCGGGACATGATTGGCGACCTGTGGGATCCAGAGGGGAGCAGGGCCTTGTTGGAGGCCGTGGCAGCAAGCCCTCGCTACCGTGGCGTGCACGTTTGCGGCTATCGTGCCGTGAGCGATGTGGTGGCGACAGAGCAGTTTGCAGCCATGGCGTTCCGGTTTCCGGCGGGGTTTAGCTATCTTTCCTTCCGGGGGACCGACAGCACGATTGTGGGCTGGAAAGAGGACTTTAACATGGCGTTCCGGTGTCCTGTGCCGGCCCAGGAATCCGCGGTACGTTATGTGGACGAGGCGGCGGATGCGATTGACGGGCCGCTTTTGTGCGGAGGTCATTCCAAGGGTGGAAACCTTGCGGTGTACGGTGCGGCGATGTGCTCCGATGTCGCCCGCGAGCGAATCGAACGGGTGTATTCCCATGATGGTCCGGGCTTCGTCGAGGAGTTTCTGAACGGCAACGCCTTTGCCGATCTTTGCGGTCGAATCGACAAGACGCTACCTCGGTCGTCGATCTTTGGCATGATGTTCGAGACACAGGAGGACTATGCCATCGTTGAGAGCACCGAGTTCAGCCTGCTGCAGCACAATCCCTTTAGCTGGGTGGTTGATGGTCGCGACTTCGTGTACTGTGAGCGCCTGTCCGCCGGTGCTCGATACGTTGATGGCTCCATTCGCGAGATGCTGCTTGCAGTGTCGCCTAGCGAGCGCGAGCGTTTTGTAGATGCGTTGTTCTCCGTGTTTGAGGCTACGGGTGCTGAGCGGTTTGCGGATATCGCCGGGAATCTGCGCGAGAGCCTGCCCGTGATGCTCCAGGCTGCGCAAGGCTTTGACAAGGATACGCGACGCTTTGTCTCGCAGACCATCGTGGCAATCCTTAAGTGCGCACTGCTGCCCAAACGACCCCAGATCGACATGCCCGCTGCCGGCAAGAGTTTGGCAGAACAGCTCGAGGCTTGGCAGTCCGAGCTCCTGCGCTAACCATTGGTGCAAAGCAACCTGTCCCCGATGCACCAAGCTTCGATGCGCCTGGGGCGGGCTCGACCGCTATACTGGTTCGTGCCGAAATCGATCTAGAACGGAATGCCGTATATGAAAATCAATCACGCGATTCTGCATATCCTGGACTTTGACTCTGCCGTCAACGTTATGAGCCAGCGCGAGCTCGATATCGAGAGCCGTACCGTGCGCAACTTCGTGACCACGCATCTGCGCCGCGCACGTACCTCGGCCGACAATAAACGCGCCACGTTTGCCGTGAACTCTGCGTTTGGCGGCGAGCTCAAGGGCTATTTCTTTGGCGAGCGCGAGTTCGTGGACCTGTCGCAGCAGATTGCGGAGTTTATCTCCTCCGAGCTCACCAAAGCCGAGAAAGCCGAGTCCACCGACGTGCTCGTGGCCGATTTTGACGACGATGAGGATGCCCGCTGGTTTGCCGTGATGCTGCTGGGCTCCAAGCAGGCTTTTATGCACGAAGTGGGCCGCGAGGAGGGAGAGGTGCGCAACGACATCGCGCGCCACTACGCCATTCTGCCGAACCCCTCGCAAAAGGTGCCGAGCTATGCCATCGTGCGCGCGAGTACCATGGAGATCGGCTACGTGGACAAGAAGCGCAAGATTGCCGGCGAGGACCGTATGCTTATCCCCGATGGCCTGCTGCAGTGCGACACGGGCGTATCGGGCAAGGAGGTCATCGACACCGTGACGCGTGTGGTCGAGGAAGTCGCCGAGGAGCACGGTGCCAATACGGCCGTAGCGCTCGCTAAGGTTAAGGCTGCCGTTGCCGAGAAGGTCGAGGATGACGAGGAGCTTCCGCCTTGGGATATCGTCGATGAGGTCTTTGAGGACGAACCGGTCATCAAGGAGAGCGTACGTGCGGCGCTGACCGAAGAGAAGGTGCCCGAGCGTGTGCCCGTGGAGCGCAAGCAGGTCGAGCGTGCGGCCGTGCGCAACCACAAGATTCGTACCGACACGGGCATCGAGATCAGCTTTCCGGCCGAGATGGGCTCGAACTCCGAGTACATTGAGTTCGTCAACGAGCCCAACGGCCTCATCTCCATCGAGCTCAAAAACATCGGGTCAATTGAGAATCGATAAGCTGCGTTTGAACTGCAGACAAAGCAAAGGCCGAAGCCCCAATGGAGCTTCGGCTTTTTAGCTTAGAACTGCATTTCCTTGCAGGTTGACACACCTCTAGAGCTGACGCAGGCCTTCCTCGAGACCGGTCTTGCTGTCGGTCTTCTCGTCGCGCATCTTGATGACGCGGGCGGGGACACCGGCCACGACGGCACCGGCGGGGACGTCCTCGACGCACACGGCGCCGGCGGCAACGACAGCGCCCTTGCCTACGTGCACGCCCTCCAGGACCACGGCGTTGGCGCCGATCATGACATCGTCCTCGATGATGACGGGCGTGGCGCTGGCGGGCTCCACAACGCCTGCCAGCACGGTGCCGGCGCCGATGTGGCAGTTCTTGCCCACGGTGGCGCGGCCGCCCAGCACGGCGCCCATATCAATCATGGAGCCTTCGCCAATGACGGAGCCGATGTTGATGATGGCGCCCATCATGATGACGGCGCGATCGCCGATCTCGACGCGGTCACGGATGATCGCGCCCGGCTCGATGCGGGCGTTGATGCCCTTAAGGTCGAGCATGGGCACGGCGGAGTTGCGGCAATCGTTCTCCACGTCGTAGTAATCGATGGAATCGGCGTTGGCGTCCAGGATGGCCTTAAGCTCATCCCAGTCGCCAAAGACGGTCTTGCCGCGACGACCGCCGTAGACATGTGCGTCGCCCCAAGCAACCTTCATGCCCGGCTTCTCGCGCACGTACAACTTGACGGGCGTCTTTTTGGGCGCGGTGGCGATGTAGTTGATAATCTCCTGTGCATCCATCTCGGCTGCGTTACTCATTTGCTATCTCTCCTTTGGGCGGATTCGGTTGATACCTGGTTAGGCAAACATGACCTGGTCGAACGTATAGAAGCCGGGTTCGCGGGTGACGAGCTTCTGGGCGGCGGCCAGGGCGCCGTTGACGAAGATCTGACGGCTCGTGGCGCGGTGGGTGAGCGTGACCTCCTCGTCCTGGCCAAAGAAACTCACTTCGTGGACGCCGGCGACAGTGCCACCGCGCAGCGAGTGCATGCCGATCTCCTTGGGATCGCGTGCGCCGCACATGCCCTCGCGTCCGTAGACGGGGTGGTAGCCTGTCTCGGGCTCGGCCTCGACTACGGCGTCGAGCAGCAGCTTGGCGGTACCGCTGGGGGCGTCGACCTTTTGGTTATGGTGCGTCTCGACGATTTCGCAGTCAAAGCCGGGCAACTCGCGCGTGGCCTGGGCCACTAGATGACGCAGGGCTGCGATGCCGATGGAGTAATTGCCCGAGTGCATAACGCGGGTGTTCTGGCCCAGCTCACGCAGACGGTCCATCTGCTCGGGGGTGTAGCCTGTGGTGCCTGAGACCAATGCCGCGCCCGTGCGCTCGACATAGGCGACGACGGCATCGAAGGTCACGACGTTCGAGAAGTCGATAATCACATCGGCAGCCGGTGCGTTCTCGAGCTTGCTCAAATCGAAGCCAATCTGGGCCACGATATCAAAAACGGGTTGACCGGCGGCGTCGACAACGCCCTCGGCGGTGGTGCGGATGAGCGAGCCCATGCGGCCCGTTCCCATAATGACGGTCTTAATCAAGCAGACCAGCCCCCTTCAGAGCATCGGTAAGTGCAGAGCGCGTGTCGTCTGCCATGGGGCACAGCGGCATGCGGTAGTTTGCCTCGATCATACCCATCTGGGCGAGCGCCTCTTTGACGGGGATGGGGTTGACCTCACTAAAGAGGGCATTGATGAGCGGCTGGCCGGCAATCTGTATATCGCGGGCGCGCGCTACGTCGCCGTCCAGATAAGCGCGGCACATGTCATGTACGAGCTGCGGCTGCACATCGGCCCACACGCTGATGGTGCCCGAAGCACCCAGGCTCATGAGCGGTACGGTAAGCGCGTCCTCGCCCGAGTACATGCGGAAGTCGTCTGACAGCAGGTGGGCGATCTTGGCCGCGTAGGCGACGTTGCCCGAGGCCTCCTTAATACCCATGATGTTGGGGTGCGCGGCCAGGCGCTCTACGTTGCGCTCGCTGATACCGCAGCCGCAGCGGCCGGGGATGTTGTACAGGATGCAGGGGATGTCCACGGCATCGGCGACGGTCTTAAAGTGCTGATAGATACCCTCTTCGTTGGACTTGTTGTAGTAGGGGGTAATGAGCAGCAGGCCGTCGGCTCCCAAGCCCTGGTAAGTAAGCGACTTGGTGAGCATGGTCTGCGTGGAGTTGGAGCCCGAGCCGGCAATGACGGGGACGCGTCCTGCAACATGCTTGACCACGGCGGCGACGACGGAGTTGTCCTCGTCGTCGGTCATCGTGGCGCTCTCGCCGGTGGTGCCCAGGGTGAGGATGGCGTCGGTGCCGTTTTGCAGGTGGAAATCGATAAGGCGCTCGAGTGCGTCAAAGTCGACACTGCCATCCTTTTTAAACGGCGTGACGAGGGCGACGATTGAGCCCTCGAGATTGCGGATGTCCATGTTCTTCTCCTTCGCGTCCGCGATCTGGATGCGTTTGTTCCATTGGGCGGCGACTGCCAGGCGCTCGTCTTGGGCGCGACGGCGGGCACTTTCGGCGCGCGACTTGGCCAGCAGCTCTCGGCCGCTCGGCAGCACGTCGAGCGTGGCAAAGTAATCGCCCGGGCGCTCGGCGCGGCGGATGAGGTCGGCTGAGCCATCGGGGCGCAACAGGACCTCGGCGGAGCGCAGGCGTCCATTGTAGTTGTAGCCCATGGAGTAGCCATGCGCGCCGGTATCGTGGATCACAAGCAGGTCGCCCATGTCGATATGCGGCAGCTCGCGATCGATGGCGAACTTGTCGTTGTTCTCGCACAGATTGCCCGTGATGTCGTAGGTGTCCGTGACGGGCGCTGTGGTCTTGTCGTCGCCACCCGGCTGGCCCATCACCGTAATGTGGTGGTAGGCGCCATACATGGCAGGACGAATCAGATCGACGGCGCTTGCGTCCACGCCGATATAGTCCTTGTAGATCTGCTTCTCGTGGATGGCCTTGGTGACCAGGCAGCCGTAGGGGCCCATCATAAAGCGACCCATCTCGGTGCAGATCGCCACATCGCCCATGCCGGCGGGAACCAAGATCTCGTCGTATGCCGCGTGTACTCCCTCGCCGATGGCGTGAATGTCGTTGGCCTGCTGCTCGGGCAGATAGGGGATGCCGACGCCGCCGGACAGATTGATGAAGGCGACATGTGCGCCGGTCTCGCGCTCCAGGCGCACGGCAAGCTCAAAGAGGATGCGCGCGAGCTTGGGGTAGTAGTCGTTGGTGACGGTGTTGCTGGCAAGGAATGCGTGGATGCCAAAGTCCTCGGCGCCCTTGGCCTTGAGCATGCGGAACGCCTCGAAGAGCTGCTCGGTGGTCATGCCGTACTTGGAATCGCCGGGGTTATCCATGATGCCGTTGGAGAGTTGGAACAGGCCGCCTGGATTAAAGCGGCAGCTGACCGTTTTGGGGATGGGCCCCGCAACACGCTCAAAGAACTCGATGTGGCTGATGTCGTCAAAGTTGACGATGGCACCCAGCTTGTCGGCGAGCTCAAAGTCGGCAGCCGGCGTGTCGTTGGACGAGAACATGATGTCGTGTCCCGTGATGCCCAGCGAGCGGGCGATCATGAGCTCGGTATAGCTCGAGCAATCGCAGCCGCAGCCGTATTCGTTGAGAATGGAGATGAGCGCCGGGTTGGGGTTGGCCTTGACGGCAAAGTATTCCTTAAAGCCCGGGTTCCATGCAAAGGCGTCGCGCACTTCTTGCATGTTGCGGCGGATGCCCGCCTCGTCGTATAGATGAAACGGCGTGGGGAACTGCTCGACGATATGCTCGAGTGTCTTCTTGTCCACAAACGGCTGCTTGGCCGCATATGCCTCGTTGGGGGTCAATGCCATGTCCCGTAAACCTCGCTATCCAGACGGCGCCATCTGCGCATCGAATCCGCATAGCGTGGACCCAATGTCCGGATAGCGCTCCCGCATTGCTGCAGACAGTCCTGTGGGTGTTTCCCACAGGCCCACCAGGTTGTTCGTGCCCGAAAAACCCAGTTCGGCGGGTTTCGCCTCCCCACGGGGTCAAAGCCTGCCGGCTCGCCCGCGGCTCTTCGTGCCCGCGCCTCTATCAAGTGGTAAAGACCCTATCACGTTGCACTTTACCAAACAAGAGTATTCGTATATAACGTTTAAAAAATGCAGCAATATGCTGGAAACATGTGTGCCACAATCCTGTATCACAATAAGTTGCAACAGATGTGCCTCATGAAGGGATTCTCTATGACCGAGCTCCAAGAACTCCGTCGCTATCGCCGCGATCTCCATCGCATTCCGGAGCTCGATTTCGATCTTCCGCAGACTATCGCCTATATCGAGGGCGTGCTGGCACCGCTCACCTGCGAAGTGACCCATCCGTGCCCCAGCTGCGTCTGCGCTTTCTTCGACGCCGGCGTTGATGCCGCGCATGCCACGGCGATTCGCGCTGATATGGATGCGCTGCCCATCGCGGAGGCGACGGGAGCGGCCTTTGCCTCGATCCATCCCGGCAAGATGCACGCTTGCGGACATGACGGACACATGGCCATGGCACTTGCCGCCGCGACGTATGTCGACCGTACGATTCGCGAGCAGCCGGGCGCCATTAGGCGCAACGTTCTCTTTGTGTTCCAGCCGGCCGAGGAAACGACCGGTGGTGCCAAGACGGTATGCGAGAGCGGTGTGTTCGAGCGCTATGGGGCTGACCGCATTTTTGGCTTCCATGTGTGGTCCGATCTGCCTGCCGGCACGTTGGCGAGCTGCCCCGGTCCGCTGCTGGCGCGTTCGAGTGAGACACACATTCATATTCACGGGACGAGCATCCATATCGCTAAGACCTATGGCGTTCCGGTCGAGGAGTCGCACGATGCGGCGCTGGCGGCTGCCAAGTTCTTGGTTGCCGAGCGCGAACTGATGGACGAGCTGGGCACCGACGAGCCCTGTATCGGTAAGTTTGGTCTGCTGCAGGCCGGTACGGTTTGCAACGCGGTGGCGGGGGAGGCCCATGTGGCCGGAAGCCTGCGTGTGTTTACGGACGACATGTTCGACCGGGCGCGCGAAGGCGTGCGCCGCGTGCTGGACGATGCCTGTGCCGCAACGGGCTGCACGTATGATCTCGACTTTGCCGAGGGCTATCCGCCGGTCGACAACGACCCCGAGTTGTTTGCCAGCGTCGCGCCTGCCTTGCCCGGGCTGCAGCTTGTGGAGGAACCGCTGCTGATCGCCGAGGATTTCGCGTTCTATCAACGCCATCTGCCGGGCGTGTTTTTCCTGCTGGGCACGGGTATGCCAGAGGACCAAGACAACCCGAGTGATTCGGATGGCTGTCCCGCCTATGCCACAAGCGCTCTGCATACCGATAGCATGCTCTTCGACGAGGAAATCCTTCTCAAAGGCCTCGATGTCTACAAACGATTGCTTTTGCTTGACTAAGGCGCAAAGGACTATTTGTTCTAGAAAACACGAACAAACGTACGATATAATAGAGATGTAAGTCTATAGAAACGTTTGACGTTACTAACGTAAGGCGATACTATGATTGCATCGTATAAAGATGAGGATACCGAACGCTTTGCCATGGGTGTGCGGGTCAGGAGGTTCGTGCCCTTTGAGCGTGTTGCGTTGAGGAAGATTCGCCAACTGCAGGTTTGTGCTTCGCTTGATGATCTTCGCGTTCCACCGGGCAACCGCCTGGAAGCTTTGAAGGGCGATCGTGCCGGTCAATATAGCATCCGTGTTAACGAGCGCTATCGGGTCTGTTTTGAGTGGAGACAGGAGATGGCTTGGAATGTCGAAATCGTCGATTATCACAAGTGATGAGACTTCGGCCGATTTGCTGTCGCCGGTGACTCCTGGTGAGCTTCTCAAAGAGG
This sequence comes from Collinsella sp., assembly GCA_019413955.1. GTDB lineage: Bacteria > Actinomycetota > Coriobacteriia > Coriobacteriales > Coriobacteriaceae > Collinsella. The sequence goes on along the minus strand of DXMX01000047.1, from coordinate 2,139 downwards.
AGTTTCTTGTTCCCATGGGCATTTCTCAATATCGCCTTGCGAAAGAGACTGGGATTCCGGCTCAGCGTATCGGGCAGATTGTCTTGGGAAAACGTCGCGTGACGGCCGACACCGACCTCCGTCTTTGCCGTTATTTTGGCCTGACGGATGGTTATTGGCTGCGCGCTCAGGTGGCGTTTGACCTTGAGGCCGAGAAAAGGCGGATCGAACCGGAACTCGACAAGATCGTTCCTGTTCAGCAGGCTATCGCACTGTAGTGCTCAAAGATGATGGGGGGTGGCGCGGCGATGGAACGACGCCGACAGTCTGCCGTATATAGTCCGGGTGGATGCGGGTGCGGTTTGCTGCTGCTTCCGGTCATCGCTGTAAGCATTGGCGTGATGTTTGTGCTTGCTGGGCTGGCTGCGGCGGCATTCGTGCTGTTTATCACTGCCATCGGCGTGACGATTTGGCTTTATCGCAGTCGTGAACAGCGCCGCGCCGACGGTAAGACCAATGTAGGATGGATTGCCTTTTTGGTCATCGCCTACCTGCTGAGCATCAGCTATTTGGCCTTCTTTATCCTGTTGCTTGTGAGCACCTTTACCGGGGAATCCGTCACGGTGGGTTGATGCGCTGCCAGCAGACGGTCGCGCAAAGTGCGTTTGCTCGGCGTTTGGATAACTGCATTGGCCGTTTACCGCAGCCTTAGCTCTCAGCTAATGAATTCAAGTTCAATCCTTCCTACGATGTGCTGTGTGCCGGCACGGTAGCCGGATCGTAGGAAGGATGAATAATGGCAAAAGAGGGAAAGAAGCCAATCGGTAAGATTGTCCTAGGCATCATCGTGGTGCTGGTTATTGTCGGTGCCGTGGGCTCTATGGGCGGCAACTCAACCGATTCGTCTGCGAGCGATTCGGCAAAACCTGCCGAGACGACACGGCAGGCTGAGGAGCAAAAAGAACCGCAAGAACCGTATACCATTGCTGACGAGGCTGAAGACACTTCCAATCAGTTTACCTATAAGATCACGGGCACCCTGACCAATAACACGGACAAGGAAAAGAGCTACATTCAGATTGAATATGTTCTGTATGATGCCGATGGCAACCAGGTTGGAACGGCTCTTGCAAACACCAATCATCTGAAGGCGGGCGGCTCCTGGAAGTTCGAGGCGCTGGGTACGGTGTCTCCCGACCAGGTTGCTAGCTGGGAGCGTTCGGACGTAAGCGGTTTCTAGCATGTTGCATGCACTGGGGGAGGTGAAGTCGTATGTCCGATAAAAAGCTGACCGAGGAGTTGCTCAATGAGCTTCTCGATGCGCCGAACATCGATGGCTATATCAGGGAGCACGACTTTGCCGCCCCGTCGCTTTCGGACTACCTGAAGCAGCTACTGCAGGAAAAGGGCTTGGAGCGCTCGCGCGTGGTCCGTATGGCTGATCTCAATGAGACCTTTGGCTATCAGATCTTTACCGGTGCGCGTCATCCGAGTCGCAATAAGGTGCTGCAGATTGCCTTTGCGATGGCGCTGACGCTCAAAGAGACCAACCGTGCGCTGACGGCTGCCGGGGTAAGCGTCCTTAACTGCAAGGACCGCCGCGATGCGATTATCATCTTTTGCATCGATCGCGAGTGCAGTCTCCAAAAGGTCAACGAGGAACTGTATCGCTTTGGCGAGGAGACGGTGAGTTAGCGGCTGATATCTGAGCCGGTAGAGCTGTCGAACAACGATGCAAACGAACGGGGCGCGGATGCCATGGGGTGTCTGCGCCCTGCGCTATGATGGAGGCTATGGATACTCAGAGCCCAACATATTCCGATGACGAGCTGACCGCAGCGCTTGCCGAGCACCTGGCGTCGCTCGATCGCGACGACAGCTATCGCGTGGAGCGTGTACTTAAGCGCTCGTCCGTTGAAGCAACCGAGCTCGTGTGCTTTGAAGGAACCGGCGGTGGTTCGCTCGGCCCCTTTGTCCGTAAACGCATCGATGCTTCGGCTCAAATCGGCGGGGCATACGAGCGTCTGTTTGCCGCTCAGCGGGCAGGCAGGCGTTTTGAGCACCTGCCCAGAATCGTCGATTGTCGTCGTGTGGGCGACGAGCTCAACGTGGTTATGGAATACATCGAAGGGGAGACGCTCGGGGCGCTGGTGGACCGTC
>DXMX01000046.1 GCA_019413955.1 Collinsella sp. | reverse complement strand
GGTGCCGTAATCGACGACGTCAAGCGCACATTGCGTCGTCGCAACCCGCTCGTCGAGCTCGTCTGCGTGGGTGCCAAGGTACAAGGCGAGGGTGCGCCGACAGAGCTCATTGAGGGCCTGCGCCGCGCCGCTTCCATTACGCCGGCGCCCGATTGTATTTTGTTGGTGCGCGGCGGCGGCTCCTTTGAGGACCTCATGACCTTTAATGACGAGGAGCTTGCCCGCGCGGTGGCGGCTTGTCCCGTGCCCGTGGTGACCGGCATTGGCCATGAGCCCGATACCTCGATTTGCGACATGGTGAGCGACCGTCGCGCCTCCACGCCTACGGCGGCGGCCGAATCGGTGGCGCCGGCTATGACGGAGTTGGCCGATGTGCTCGAGGCGCGCTATCAACGTCTGGGTGCTGCGATGGCATCGATGATTGGGTCGGCCCAGGTCGACCTGGAGATGCTCGATCAGCGCGGTCGCCGTGCCTGGGATACCTATACGGCTCGCTTGGGCGATGCGCTCGATGCGGCTGCGTGCCGCCCGTGCCTCAACGACCCAACGTTTATGGTTGAGCGTCGCGAGTCTGAGCTTGCCCTGACGGCCGATCGTTTGTCCGTCGCCATAACGCGTTCGGTTGGGGCATTCCGCTCCAACTTTGAGCGTCTGCCCGAGCGCTTGATCGCAAGCACCTCAGGACTCGATGGCAAGCGCCATGCGCTCACGCTCGCAAGCTCCCGCCTGGAGCATCAGGGGCGCACGATGCTCAACAAGCCAGCATCCGACCTGGGCCGTGCGGCAGCCTCGCTCGATGCCCTGTCGCCGCTCAAGGTGCTTGCCCGTGGTTATTCCATCGCGTACAGCGATGATGGGGTGGCCACGAGCGCCAAGACCTTTAAGCCCGGTGACGCCATTCGCGTGCGCATGGCAGACGGCAACGTGGCGGCAACGGTCGATACGGTCGAGTAGGCCGCGTTTCATAGCGATAAACCTTTAGGAAAGGAAACAGATATGGCAGAGAAGACCCCGGTCGAGCAGCTTACGTACAAGCAGGCTTCACAGGAGTTGGAGCTCATCATCCGCAGCTTGGAGTCGGGTGATATGGAGCTCGAGGAGTCGCTTGAGAGCTATACCCGCGGCGTCGAGCTCCTCAAGAGCCTGCGTACCCGCTTGTCCGATGCCGAGCAGAAGGTCTCGGTGCTCCTGAAGGACGTCGACGGCAACGACGTGCTCGCCGACGGCGAAGCCGCCAACACCGACGACAACCTTTCGTTCTAACCATCCCGACCAAATATAATTACCTTGGTCTGTGAGAAAGGAACCAACCATGTGTGATTGCATCTTCTGCAAAATTGCCAACCACGAGATCCCCTCGACCGTCGTCTACGAGGATGACCAGGTCATCGCGTTCGACGACCTCAATCCCCAGGCGCCGGTCCACACGCTCGTGATCCCCAAGAAGCACTACAGTGACATCGCCGATAACGTGCCCGCCGAGACCATGGGCGCCATGGCCCACGCCATCCAGGAGGTCGCCAAGGCCAAGGGTCTGGAGGACGGTTTCCGCGTCATCTCCAACAAGGGCGTCAACGCCGGTCAGACCGTCATGCACTTCCACATGCACGTCCTCGGCGGCAAGAACCTGGGCGAGAACCTCATCTGAGGACGCTTCTTCCGTGCAATGAAACGGAAGCTCTGGCACCGATAACTTATATATCAACGCAATAAACCCGAGCGCGAGGGCGTTTGGGTTTATTATTGAAGCGTATGTAACCTGGCGGCGCCACACCGCCTGTTAGTAGGGAGACACATGAACGTTCTGGTCGTCAACGCAGGATCTTCGACCCTTAAGTATCAGGTCATCGATACCAAGTCCCACAAGGTGTCCGCAAAGGGCTCCTGCGAGCGCGTCTGCTTTACCGGCGGTACCTTCACCCACGCTGCCAACGGCTCCAAGAAGGTGACCGAGAACATCGAGTTCCCCGACCACAAGGTCGCCATCGAGGTCGTCCTGAAGGACCTCGAGGCCAACGGCGTCAAGATCGAGGGCATTGGCCACCGTATCGTTCAGGGCGGCTGGTACTTTGGCGATTCCTCCCTCGTCGACGAGGACGTCCTCGCCAAGATCCGTGAGGTCGCCCCGCTGGCGCCGCTGCACAACAACCCCGAGGCCAACGTTATCGAGTTCTGCCTGGAGCAGTATCCCGATCTGCCCAACGTTACGGTCTACGACACCGCTTTTCACTTCAACATGCCCGAGGTTGCCAAGACCTACGCCCTTCCCAAGGATGTTTGCGACAAGCTGCACATCCGTAAGTACGGCGCCCACGGCACCAGCTATCGCTACATCTCCAAGAAGGTCGCCGAGATGACCAACGGCGAGGCCCGCAAGGTCGTCGTGTGCCACATCGGCTCTGGTGCCTCCCTGTGCGCCATCGAGGACGGCAAGTGCATGGATACCACCATGGGCCTCACCCCGCTCGACGGCGTCATGATGGGCACCCGCTGCGGCTCCATTGACCCGGCTACCGTGTGCTACCTGCAGCGCGAGGGTGGCTACACCTTCGACGAGGTCGACGAGATGATGAACAAGAAGTCCGGTCTTTTGGCTGTGACCGGTGGCAAGACCAACGACTGCCGCAACGTCGAGGAGCTCGCCGCCGCTGGCGACCCCGAGGCTCAGCTCGCCTTCGACATGTTCGTCTACAAGATTGCCGCCAAGGCTGCCGAGATGGCCACTTCCATGTGCGGCATGGACACGCTGGTCTTCACCGCCGGCATCGGTGAGCACGCTCCGGCCGTTCGCGCCGGCGTTGCCGACCGTCTGGCCTTTATGGGCGTCAAGATGGACCATGCCCGTAACGCCCTGCGTGGCGACGGCGCTTGGTGCCTGTCTGCCAAGGATTCCAAGGTCAAGATCTTTGTCATCCCCACGGACGAGGAGTTCATGATCGCTTCCGACGTCGAGCGCATCGTCAACGGCAAGTAATTGCAAGAGGGGAGGGGCTGGACGACCAAGTGCCGTTCAGCCCCTCTTTTGCGCTCGTTGGGCGATATGCCTGATAGTTATTTATTAAGCTGTGATAACTTCTTATTAACATGCGGCCGCCTTAAGGGGTCTGCGTCGACCGTATTGCACTGCAAAGGAGTCTCATGAACGTACTTGTTGTCAACGCCGGCAGCTCAAGCCTTAAATATCAGCTTTTGGATACCGATACCCGCGAGGTTTTCGCCAAGGGCAACTGCGAACGTATCGGTTCGGACATGGGCATCTTTGGCCACTCCGAGAACGGTGGCGCCAAGCAGACCGAGGAGGTCCCTTTCCCCGATCATCGCTCTGCTATCGCTCGCGTGCTCGAGGAGCTCGAGAAGACCGACTTTACGATTGATGGCATTGGCCATCGTATCGTTCAGGGCGGCTGGCACTTCGATGATTCCGCGGTCGTCGACGATGAGGTCATGGCTAAGATCCTTGAGGTGGCCCCGCTCGCTCCGCTGCACAATTACGGCGAGGCCGCGGCAATCGAATATTGCCGCGAGAAGTATCCGGAGCTGCCCAACGTGGCCGTCTTCGACACCTCGTTCCACATGACCATGCCCGAGGTCGCCTACACCTACGCGCTGCCCAAGGACGTGTGCGACAAGTACCACGTGCGCAAGTACGGCGCACACGGTACGAGCCACCGCTACGAGTGGATGATGGCCAAGGAGATCCTGGGCTCGCGCTGCCACCGCCTGCTTTCGTGCCATCTGGGCAACGGTGCTTCGCTCGCTGCTATCGAGGACGGCGTGTGCCGCGACACCACGATGGGTCTCACGCCGCTCGACGGCCTGATGATGGGCACCCGTTGTGGTTCCATTGACCCGGCCACCGTGTGCTACCTGCAGCGCGAGGGCGGATACAGTTACCAGGAAGTCGACGACATGATGAACAAGCAGTCTGGTCTGCTTGCCATCTCGGGCATCTCCAACGACGCCCGCGACATCCGTACGCGCGCCTCCGAGGGTGACGAGCGCTGCCTGCTCGCCTTCGATATGTTCGCATACAAGGCCATGCAGCAGGCCGGTTCCATGATCGCCTCCATGGCGGGCGTGGACACCATCACCTTTACCGCCGGCATCGGCGAGAACGACTGGTCGATCCGCAAGGCCTTCTGCGACTGCTTTGAGTGGCTGGGCGTACGCATCGACAACAACAAGAACCGCGAGGCTGTGGGCAACGGCCCGCAGGTTATCAGTGCCGCCGGTTCCGCCGTCACGGTCATGGTCATCCCCACCGACGAGGAATACATGATCGCCCACGACGTCGAGCGTCTGACCAAGAACAACTAACGCACGCATTTGCAAGTAAACGAAAGGCCTCCAGAGCAACAGCTCCGGAGGCCTTTTTTACTAGCAGGCGGACGGCGGAAACCCCATCCCATTTCGAGCGCAAATACTGGGACACGCTTTCCGGTTGAGGCACGTTGCGGAAAGTGCGACCCACAATAAAGCAAAATTCCGTCCCAAAGTTTCCCAAACAGGCCCCAAGCGGAAGCCACATCCCACAATCCGCCTCCAAACTGGGATGTAGTTTCCGGCACAACAACCGCCGAAGCCCACCGGCCTTTCAATCTCCAAAGTGATCATCATCAGCAACGCCTGCGCTCCCAGCAACGGCACCCATCCATTCAGATTTTCAGCTCCAGCTCGTAGCCAAGCCGCCGTCCACCCCGGATTCCCTGATTGCTACGTGGCGGCAGGGACCCTACAGGGTAAAGCTCTGAAAATATTCCGCAGGACGCATGAAACCCCCGCCGCACGAAGTGCGCAGCGGGGGTTTCATGCATGTCCGAGGACGTTTTCAGAGCTTTACCCTGTAGGGTCCCGAGGGGATATGTCCGCTACTCAGCCATCTGAGCCTGGACGGCGGTGATGGCCACGACACCCACGATGTCGTCGGCAGAGCAGCCGCGCGACAGATCGTTGACCGGCTTGGCGATGCCCTGCAGGATGGGGCCGTAGGCGTCGGCGCCGGCGAAGCGCTGGACCAGCTTGTAGCCGATGTTGCCGGCCTCGAGGTCGGGGAACACGAGCACGTTGGCCTTGCCGGCAACGGAGGAGCCGGGAGCCTTGAGCTGGGCGACGGTGGGGACAATAGCGGCATCGAGCTGCAGGTCGCCGTCGATGGCGAGCTCGGGAGCCTTCTCCTTGCAGAACTTCACAGCCTCCTGGACCTTCTTGGCGACCTCGCCGCCAGCGGAGCCCATGGTGGAGTAGGAGAGCATGGCCACGTGCGGCTCAACGTTGCCCATGAAGGTGGACCAGGAGTGAGCGGAGGCGATGGCGATCTCGGAGAGCTCGTCGGAGGACGGGTTGATGTTGAGGCCGCAGTCGGCGAAGATCAGCGTGCCGTCAGTGCCGAACTGCGGGGTGTCGGTGCACATCACGAAGAAGGCCGAGACCAGCTTGGTGCCCGGGGCGGTCTTGAGGATCTGAAGCGCGGGGCGCAGGGTGTCGGCGGTGGAGTGGCAGGCGCCGGAGACCAGGCCGTCGGCATCGCCCATCTTGACCATCATGGTGCCAAAGTAGGTGGCGTCCATCACCTGGGCGCGAGCCTGCTCGATGGTAACGCCCTTCTTGGCGCGGAGCTCGGCAAACTTCTGCGCGTACTCCTCGTGCTTCTCGGCATTGCGCGGGTCGATGACGGTAGCGCCGGGAACGTTGATCTCGTCGGGGTTGCCCAGGATGACGATCTTTGCCAGGCCCTCCTCGATGATTTTGGTGGCCGCGACGATAGTGCGCGGATCCTCGCCCTCGGGCAGGACGATCGTCTTAAGGTCGGCCTTGGCGGCAGACTTCATACGGTTTAGGAAATCGCTCATGTTACTCCTTACAAGCGTTTCGCTAAGCTCCAGGCACCCGGCTGTTCACGAATAAACCCGCTGCTAGCGGGTTTACCTTTCAATTATGTACGCCGCGGTGCTTGAGCTTTCCTTGTGTGGCAAGCTCATTATAGGACGCATTAGCGCTATAATCGCTCTGATAAATATGTCTCGAAGAATGTTCGAGAAAAGCCCAGCTAACGAGCCCGTGGCTTTTGACAAGGAGTATCGATGCAGATTACCTCAGGCCTGCCTGAAGGCTTTAACGCCGGCGCGTACGACATGATTGTCGTCGGTGCTGGATATGCCGGTGCCGTTTGCGCCCGCCGTCTTGCCGAGACCATCGGCTATCGTGTTGCCGTTTTGGAGCGCCGTAGCCACATTGCGGGCAATGCCTATGACTGCACTGACGAGGCCGGAATCCTGATCCACGAGTACGGTCCGCATATCTATCACACTTTTAACGAGCGCGTGCACAATTTCCTGTCGCGCTTTACCAAGTGGACGGATTATCAGCACAAGGTGCTCGCCAACATCAACGGTACCCTTATGCCCGTGCCCTTCAACCATGCGAGTCTCAAGCTCGCCTTTGGTGACGAGCGCGGCGAGGAGCTGTATCAGAAGCTCGTGGAGACCTTTGGCAAGGATGTCAAGGTGCCCATTATGGAGCTGCGTAAGAAGAACGACCCGGATCTTGCCGAGGTCGCCGATTACGTCTACGAGAACGTCTTTTTGCATTACACCATGAAGCAGTGGGGCCAGACGCCCGATCAGATCGATCCCTCGATCACCGGCCGCGTTCCCGTCTTTGTGGGCGATGATGACCGCTACTTCCCGCAAGCTCCCTTCCAGGGCATGCCGCAGGAGGGCTACACGGCGCTCTTTGAGCACATGCTCGACCACGACCTGATCGACGTGTTCTGCGACGTGGACGCCCGTGACCTCTTTGAAATCGACGAGACTACCGTCAAGATCGACGGCAAGGTCTATGGTGGCGAGATCGTCTACACCGGTCCGCTCGATGAGCTGTTCAATCTCGATCTGGGCGCGCTACCGTACCGCACACTCGACATGAAGTTCGAGACGCTCGATATGGACCAGTTCCAGCCCGTGGGCACCGTCAACTACACCACGAGCGAGGACTACACGCGCATTACCGAGTTCAAGAACATGACCGGTCAGATCCTGCCCGGCAAGACCACCATCATGAAGGAGTATTCCAAGGCCTATACGCCCGGCTCGGGCGAGACGCCGTACTACGCCATTCTTGAACCCGAGAACCGTGAGCTCTATGAGCGCTATCTTGAGCGCGTCCAGAACCTGACGAACTTCCACCCGGTGGGTCGTCTGGCCGAGTATCGTTACTACGATATGGACGCCGTGACCAATTCCGCCCTCGATCTTTCGGATGAGATTATCGCCTGCCATGCATAAAGTCATAACATTCGGTATTCCCTCGTATAACGCCGCCAAGGACATGGACCATTGCATCACCTCCATCTTGGAGGGGAGCAATTACGCCACCGATATCGAGATTATCGTGGTGGACGACGGCTCCAAGGACGAGACGGCCGCCAAGGCCGACGAGTGGGAGGCCCGTTATCCTGGAATCATCCGCGCGGTGCACCAGGAGAACGGCGGTCACGGTATTGCCGTCCTTTCGGGTCTGCGCGAGGCGCAGGGCACCTACTACAAGGTTGTTGATTCGGACGACTGGCTTGACGGCGCTGCCCTTTCGACCATGCTGTCGATTCTGCGTGGCTTTGAAGAGCGCGACCAGCGCGTTGACCTGTTTATCTCGAACTACGTGTACGAGAAGGTTTACGAGGGCACGCATACCGCTATTGGCTACAAATTTGCCCTGCCGCGCAAAAAGATCTTTTCTTGGGATCAGATCGGTCATTTCCGCCTGGACCAGAACCTACTTATGCACAGCCTGTGCTATCGGACGGATGTGCTGCACGAGTCCAACCTTCCCATGCCGCCGCACACGTTCTATGTGGACAACATCTACGCCTACGTGCCGCTGCCGCGTTGCAAGACCATGTACTACGCCGACATCGACCTCTACCGCTACTTTATCGGTCGCGAGGGCCAGAGCGTCAACGAGGCAACGATGGTCAAGCGTCTGGACCAGCAGTTCCGTGTGACGCGCATCATGATGGAGTCGTACCACCTGTACAGCGATGTCGAGTCGTCGCGCCTGCGTTCGTACATGATGGGCTACTTCACCATGATGATGGCGATCTGCTCGGTGCTCACCAAGCTTTCCGAGGAAGATTGCGCCGACGAGCGCCTAAAGACGCTGTGGAATGATTTGAAGGCCTACGACGAGCGCATGTATCGTCGTGCCCGCTACGGCGTGGTCGGGTTCTTCACCAATCTGCGTGGACGGGCCGGAGACAAAACCACACTCGGCCTATACCGTCTTGCCTCAAAGATCTTCAAATTCAACTAGCTGCTGAGTAATCGCTGCTGATAGGTTGACTGGGCCCCTTGGCCTTTAGTTTGTTACTGCGAACAGTCCTGCTCGCACGGAAAGCACATTAAGTGCTTTCCGGCTCGTGCGGAACTTGTATCAAACTAAAGGCCAAGGGGCCTCTGCTATAAGAATCGATTGTCAGGTTATTTGAATTTGAAGATCTTCGACGCGCGGTACACAGGGGCCTGGGCTGAAAAAATATTAGTTGGTAGTCGGTCGAGTGAGATTACTTCGCAGCACCTGGGATTCCGTGGGAGGTTTTGGCGGTTTTGGCTCCGTTTACGATGGCGGTTTCCAGGGCCCTTACGGCGAGCATGCCCAGCAGGTCTAGGGGAACGGCGGCGCTTGCCTGGGCGCCCAGTTTGCCGCTGGCGAGGGTGTAGATGGTGTCGCCGTCGTTGGTGGTGTGTGTGGGGCGGATGGCGTGTGCGTAGGCGTCTGCGGCCATCTGGGAGACCTTGGTGGCTTGTGCCTTAGTGAGTTCCACGTTGGTGACGATGCAGCTGATGGTGGTGTTGGTGCGGTCGAGCGGCATCTGCATGGATCCGGCGGCGGCAAAGGCTGCGAGTTCCATGTCGACGATCTGGTCGCTATCGGCTGCGGCGCGCATGCCGGCGACCCACTCGCCGGTGAAGGGGTCGACAACGTTGCCGCAGGCGTTGACCGAGACCACGGCGCCCACCTTGATGGGGCCGAGTGCCACGGCGGCAGCTCCAAGGCCGGCCTTCATGCAGGTGGCAGGCCCCATGAGCTTACCCACGGTAGCGCCCGTGCCGGCGCCTACGTTGCCCTGTTCGAGCTTGGTGGGGGTGTGGTCGAGCGCCTCGCGCACGGCGGCGATACCGGCCTCAATGTCGGGGCGCACGGTGGGGTCGCCAAAGGCGAGGTCGAAGATGCAGCTGGAGCACACGATAGGCACCTGCGTGGGGCCGACGGGAAGGCCGATGCCGCGGCTCTCAAGCTCGCGAGCGACGCCGCTTGCAGCCTCGAGGCCAAAGGCCGATCCACCCGAAAGGCAGACGGCGTGGACCTTGTCGACGGTGTTCTCGGGACGCAGCAGGTCGGTTTCGCGCGATGCTGGAGCACCGCCGCGAACGTCAACGCCGCCGGTGGCGCCCTCGGGTGCCACGATTACGGTGCAACCGGTGCCGGCCTCCTCGTCCGTATAGTTGCCATAGCAAAAGCCATCGACATCGCAGACGTCAATGGCCTCGAGCAGTGTATCCATGTTTAACTCCTATCGGTTTTCCGCCGCGCCTTGTGCCCGGTCGGGATCCGTACGGTACGCCAAAATTGTAGGCGCTGGGGAATACCCAGCGCCAGATGCAATTACGAGAGTTTTTGAATCGCGCGCGCGACGCGGGCGATGGGTAAGCCCACCACGTTATAGAAGTCGCCCGAAATATCGTGCACGAGCATGCGTCCGCCTGTGCCCTGAATGCCGTAGGCGCCGGCCTTGTCCATGGGCTCACCCGAGGCGACGTAGCGCTCGATCTGCTCGTCGGTGAGCTCGTAGAACGTCACGTCGGTCACATCGACAAAGGACAGGCTTTCGGCGGCATGCGGGGCGGCCGTATCGCCTGTCTTAACGATGCAGACGCCGGTTGCAACCTGGTGCGTGCGGCCCGAAAGCTCACGGAGCATGGCGCGCGCCTCGTCCTCGGTTGCCGGCTTGCCCAGAATCTTGCCGTCAAAGGTGACGATGGTGTCGGCCGCGACCGTCAGCTCATTGGGCTCGGCATGCTCGGCGGCAACGGCGGCGGCTTTTGCGCGTGCTAAGCGTTCAACGAGCGTAAGCGGGGTCTCGCCATCAAACGGCGTTTCGTCGATATCGGCAGGAATGATGCGAATGTCATAGTCCGCCTCGCGCATCAACTCGATGCGGCGCGGTGATTGCGAAGCCAAAATCATAGCTGAATGCCCTCGGCGACCTTCTCGACGGCCTTGTCGCCGGCGAGCGTGCGCAGCAGCTCAAGCGCAAAGGGGAGCGACTGGGCCATGCCGCTGGCGGTGATGATGTTGCCGTCGTGCGTGACCTTGTCGCCGGTATAGGCGCCCTCGGGGAAGCTCTTCTCAAAGCCGGGGAAGCACGTGGCGTGGCGTCCCTCGAGCAGGTCGAGCTCGCCCAGGATAAACGGGGCGGCGCAGATGGCGGCAACGTGCTTGGTCGCGGCGAAATCGCAGACTACGTCGCAGACGCGCTGGTCGGCGCGCAGGTTGGTGGCACCGGGCAGGCCGCCGGGCAGCACGACGCAGTCGTACTCGTCAAAATTGATCTCATCAAAGAGCGCATCGCAGGTCACGGGAATCTGCAGCGAGCTTACGACCTCGCGCGTGGGCATGATCGAGACGAGCGTGGCGCGCACGCCGCCGCGACGCATGACATCGACCATGGTCAGGCATTCAATCGTTTCAAAGCCATCGGCGGCAAGAACGGCAACGCTGGGCATAAGGGTTCCTTTCAAAAAACGGCATACAATTAGCCGTCTTATACCCCGAAGACCTCCGCTTGCCACGCTCGATTTCCCAATGTTTAAAATAGCCCCGTCCGAATTAGCTACCCCCACCCATCCTCAACAATCTCAATCTGTAACATCCATCGACCAAAACTAGCCCCAACTGTTACAGATCGAGACAGTCCCCAACAGCACCGCCCCGTTCGGGGAACGACCGCCACAGGTACGGCGGGCAGAGGCTCGCTTTTTTCCTCGGTTTTTCTTGACAGAATCTCACCTGTTGTAGTACTTTGTCCCAGTCTAAAAACGCGTGGACTTTTCTGGGCGCTAGCCACCTTTTTGCCACGCAACCGAGCAGTCGGTTGCGTGGCTTTTTTCGTCTTGGCAGCAGGTGCCACATGCACCGCCAGAAGACCGCACGAGCCCACCTTCCGACTGCAGGGAACAGACGCACGAGACGTGCGTCTGCAAGACAGCAGACGGAAGGGAGCCGAATGGCAGGAACAAACGCAATCAAGCAACAGGCCGCCGGGGCGGGAGCCACGGGCGCGGGACAGGCCAAGGCGGCGCTCCAGGTCTTTGCGGGCGGCGCCTGCTACGGCGCGATGGCCACGACCTACAAGCTCGCCTACGCCGCGGGCTTCACCTCGGCACAGGTGGTGGCGAGCCAAGCGTGGCTCGGCTGCCTCTTCTTCGCCCTCGCCACGCTCGCAGGGCACGCACTCGGGCACCGCTGGCAGCGCGTGGGCTGGAAGCTCGCCCTTAAGCTCATGGGCCTGGGAGCCCTCACCTGCCTCACCTCAATCCTCTACTGCTACGCCATGAGCGTGCTGCCCGCCCCGGTGGCGCTCACGCTCCTCTTCCAGTTCACGTGGCTGGGGCTCGTGTGGCAGACCGTCATGACGCGCCGGCCGCCGAGGCCCCTCCAAGTGGCCTCCGCCCTGGCCATCGTCTTCGGGACGGTGTTCGCGAGCGGCGTTTACAAGACCGGCATCACCGGGTACGACCCCGTGGCCCTGCTCTGCGCGCTGGGGGCGGCCGTGTCCTGCTCCCTCTTTGTCACCCTCTCCGGCAAGGTCGAGGCCCCCTGCTCGTCCGAGCAGCGCGGCGTCATCGTGTGCGCGGGCTCCGTGGTCATGTCGCTCACGGTGTGCCCGGACTACGTCGTCTCGGGCGTCCTCGCCCAGGGCATCCTGCCCTTTGCCGTCATCGCCGGCTTCTTTGGCATGCTCTGCCCGGTCTTGCTCTTCGGCATGGGCTCTCCGCACCTGCCCGCGGGTCTCTCCACTGTCATGGCCGCCGCGGAACTCCCCGCCGGCCTGCTCATCGCCATGATCGTCCTCGGCGAGCCGCTCGGCGTCGTCGAGTGGCTGGGCGTCGCCATCATCCTCGCCGGCGTGTGCCTGGCACAGGTCCCCTCCCTGCTTGGAGGCCGGGAGGCACGTCGCGCCGCCGCAGGACAAGCCGTCAGCTAGTCACCCCTTCACGGGCGGCCCGCGCGCATCAGGGAAAGGGCCACGGGCCCGGCGCGTGAGGTCGCAAGGACGTTATAAAGCGTCCCCGCAGAGGTGGGGGCGCCAGAGAGAAGGAGGCACCATGCCATTTCCAAAAGGGTTCCTTTGGGGAGGAGCCACCGCTGCTAACCAATGCGAGGGAGGTTATGACGAGGGCGGCCGCGGCCTTGCCAATGTCGACGTCATCCCACACGGGTCGGAGCGCAACGACGTAAGTCGCGGCCTGAGGCGCATGCTCGACTTTGAGCCCGGGTACTACTACCCGGCCCAGACGGGCATCGACTTCTACCACCACTACCGCGAGGACATAGCCCTCTTCGCGGAGATGGGCTTTAAGGTCTTTCGCCTCTCCATCGCCTGGAGCCGCATCTTCCCCAATGGCGACGAGGAGGAGCCCAACGAGGCCGGGCTCGCCTTCTACGAGGACGTGTTCCGCTGCTGCCGCGAGCACGGGATCGAGCCCCTCGTGACCATCACGCACTTCGACTGCCCCATCCACCTCGTCAAGAAGTACGGCGCCTGGCGAAACCGCGCCCTCATCGAGCTCTACAAGCGGCTCGTGAAGGTGCTCTTCAACCGCTACCGCGGCCTCGTACATTGGTGGATCACGTTCAACGAGATGAACATGATCTTGCACCGTCCCTTCATGGGTGCCGGCATCGTCCTCGAGCCCGGGGAGAATGCCCGCGAGGCCGAGTACCGCGCCGCGCACAACGAGCTCGTGGCGAGCGCCTGGGCCACCAAGATCGCCCACGAGGTCGACCCGGAGAACAAGGTTGGCTGCATGCTCGCCGCGGGAAGCTACTACCCCTACTCCTGTCGTCCCGAGGACGTCCGTGCAGCGCAGGTCAAGAACCAGGAGGACCTCTTCTTCGTGGACGTGCAGGCACGCGGGCACTACCCCGGCTACGCGCTCAAGATGCTCGAGCGCGAGGGCATCGACGTGGGCATGACCGCCGAGGACGAGCGCATCCTTGCGGAGAACACCGTCGACTTCATCTCGTTTAGCTACTACTCCTCGCGCTGTACCGCGGGCGACCCCGATTCCGTGGGCGGCGTCGCCGAGGGCAACGCCTTCGCCGGCGTAGAGAACCCCTACGTGCGCACGAGCGACTGGGGCTGGGTCATCGACCCGCTGGGGTTCCGCATCACGATCAACGACCTCTGGGACCGCTACCAGAAGCCGCTCTTTGTGGTGGAGAACGGCCTCGGCGCCTATGACGAGGTGCTTCCCGACGGCACGATCGAGGATGACTACCGCATCGCCTACCTGCGCGAGCACATCGAGGCCATGCGCGACGCTATCGAGCAGGACGGCGTCGAGATGCTCGGCTACACCACCTGGGGGCCGATCGACCTCGTGAGCGCGGGCTCCGGCGAGATGGAGAAGCGCTACGGCTTCATCTACGTGGACCGCGACAACCTGGGCAACGGCACGCTCGAGCGCAGGCGCAAGAAGAGCTTCTACTGGTATCAACAGGCCATCGCCACCAACGGAGGCGACCTGGGCTAACCACCCGGGCAATATCACTAAGGAGAAAATAATGGCAGAAAAATACGACGACCTGGCCAGATCCATACTCGAGAACGTAGGCGGCGCCGAGAACGTCGCCAGCGTCGCGCACTGCATCACGCGCGTGCGCTTCAAACTCAAGGACGAGTCCCGCGCCAACACGGCCAAGATCGAGGCCCTCAAGGGCGTCATCCAGGTCATCCAGGCCAACGGCCAGTGCCAGGTGGTCGTGGGCAACATCGTCGAGGACGTCTACGACGCGGTCCTGGAGGCCGGCAACTTCTCGGGCGGCGCAAGCGCCGACGACGAGCCCCAGGGCGATAAGACCGTTGCCTCCGTCATCATCGACCTCATCTCTGGCATCTTCCAGCCCATCCTGGGACCGCTTGCCGCCGCAGGCATCATGAAGGGACTGCTTGCCCTCATCACCTACTTCGTCCCGGCCTTTGCAAACGACGGCCTCTACACGCTGCTCTACACCGTGGCTGACGGCTTCTTCTACTTCCTTCCCGTCGCCCTGGCGTTCAGTGCCGCGCGCAAGTTCCGCATGAACGAGTTCACCGGCGTGGCAATCGGCGTGGCGCTCCTCTACCCGACGATGGTCGCCCTGACCTCGGGCGAGGCGCTCGGCAGCATCGACCTCGGCGTGGCCGGCACGTTCTCGTGGTACGCCACCGCCCTCGGGCTCCCCATCATCATGCCCGTGTCCGGCTACGTGAGCTCGGTGATCCCCGTCCTTCTCATGGTGTGGTTCGGCTCTATCCTTGAGCGCTGGCTCAAGAGCTGGATGCCGGCTGCGCTCAAGATGTTCCTCGTCCCGCTCGCCACGATGACGGTCTCCATCGTCTTGGGCTACCTCGTCATCGGCCCGGTGGCCACCCTCATCACCAACCTGCTGAGCGCGGCGTTCTCGTTCATCTTCCAGCTTCCCGTGGTTGGTTCCGTCCTGGGCAGCGCCCTGGTCGGCGGACTGTGGATGTGCCTCGTCATCTTTGGCTTCCACTGGAGCCTCATCCCCATCTCCATCATGAACCTGAACACCCTCGGCCACGACAGCGTGCTCGCCGCCACCATCGGCCACGGGTTTGCGCTCGGAGCGGTCATCTTTGCCATGTACCTCAGAAACAAGGACGAGCGCTTCCGCGGCATCGCCCTTCCCGCAATGATCTCCGCCTTCTTCTTCGGCGTCACCGAGCCGGGCATCTACGGCATCGCCCTCCCCAACAAGCGCGCATTCGTCGTGGCATGCCTGAGCTCCGCCGTGGGCGGCGCCATCGTGGGAATGACGGGCGCCCTCATGTACATCTCGGGCGGTCTCGGCGTCTTCAACCTGCTCAACTTCATCGACGGGACCCCTGGTGGCGCCGGGATCTCCCACATGATCTTCGCGATCATCGCCTCACTCGTCTCTGCCGTTCTGGCCTTTGCTATCGAGTTCATCACCTACCGGCCCAACGACGACGAGGAAGGCGCCCGCTAGCTTGCGCCCTCCTCGACCAGCTCTATGTAATTGAGGAGCAGTTGAGGTGGGTGAGGGCCGAGGGCGATCAAGGTGGCCGCCCTCGGCCCGGGACAACCTGCCAGAAGGCGTTTAGCTTTCTCGGGCGGCGCTGAAATGAACTGCGCCCCGAAACTTAGACGGGTCAATTAGCGGCCTATGCCGCACATGGGGACTGATTCCGGAGCTCCTCCGGGGTCAGTCCCTTTTGCTTAACCTGCCTCCTCTTGTTCCAGTGAACGGTGTAGGCGTCGAGGCCCCGCTTGAACTCCTCGAAGCTCCGCCACGTCCGGTTCCTGTAGAACTCGTCCTTCAGACGCCCGGGCAGCAGCTCCGTCGCAAGAGTTCGCCCTCGCGCGCCGCCGGCCCCGGCCGGGTCCGGGCACCCTTCGGCCTCCCGCCGGCCTTCGGCGCGCCCGTACCCCCTGTCGCAAAGCTCTGCTGCAAGAGTCCTCAGCGTGGCGTCGTGCCCGACTCTCCCGTCCATAAAAAAGCCCCCATTTCTAATGTTCAAGAAATGAGGGGACGGTTCAATTT
>DXMX01000045.1:13575-15938 GCA_019413955.1 Collinsella sp. | reverse complement strand
ACGAGCGGGGGCTCCTATCTTTTTAGTGCCCTCGGATTGGGTCATAGTGTCTGTCCGCGCCAAAACATCGGCGTTGCCATGGCCCAGATGCGGCACTTGGGGACGTTCCTTTTGTGCCGGCACTTGGGGACGGTCCTTGCAGCAATCTGTCGATTGAACGTCGTTGTGTGTTCGCGCTATCATGCATGGTTACAATTGGTTAGCCGTGGCAAACGGTTAGCCAAGGTAAACTAAATGCAACGCCCTGTGGGCGTCGGGGGAGGAACACGGACGTGAAGCTCGATACGCTCGAGATCGGAAAAGACGCCGTTGTCGCATCGGTGGCATCGGACGATCAGGCACTCCGACAGCATATTTTGGACATGGGCCTAACGCCGGGCACCGAAGTCACCATGATGAAGTACGCCCCCATGGGCGATCCGCTCGAGATCCGCCTGCGTGGCTACGAGTTGACACTGCGCAAGGACGATGCCGCTCGCATCGAGCTCGTGGGTATTCACGACACCGATACGGGTCCGCGCGCTAACGCCGCAATCGGCACGACGGAGCATCCGGCCCTGGGCGAGGGGACGTATTCGCCCCGTGCGGCAAAGACGGCCGTGCCCGAGGGCGCGCCGCTGCACTTTGCCCTCGCCGGCAACCAAAACTGCGGCAAGACCACGTTATTCAACCAGCTGACGGGCTCCAACCAGCACGTCGGTAACTTTCCCGGCGTGACGGTCGACCGCAAAGATGGCACCATCCGTAACCATCCCGAGGCGAGCGTTACCGACCTGCCTGGCATTTACTCCCTGTCGCCGTACACAGGCGAAGAGGTCGTGAGCCGTCAGTTCATCCTCGACGAGCGTCCGGACGCCATCATCGACATCATTGACGCTACCAACATCGAGCGTAATCTGTACCTGACACTGCAGCTCATGGAGCTCGACCGTCCTATGGTCATCGCGCTCAACATGATGGACGAGGTGACCGCCAACGGCGGCGCCGTGGACGTCAACCTGCTCGAGAGTCTGTTGGGCGTGCCCGTTGTTCCCATTAGTGCTGCCCGCAACGAGGGTATCGGCGAGTTGGTGGATCATGCCTTGCACGTGGCGCGGTTCCGCGAGCGCCCCGGTCGCCTGGACTTTTGCGCGCCCGACGGTCCGGACGGCGGTGCGCTGCATCGCTGCATCCACGGTATTGCTAACCTGATCGAGGACCATGCCGTGACGGCGCACATCCCGGTGCGCTTTGCGGCGACCAAGCTGGTCGAGGGCGATGAGCTGGTAACCGAGGCGCTTCACCTGGATCGCAACGAGCTCGACGCCATCGAGCACATCATTACCCAGATGGAGGGCGAGGCCGGCACCGACCGCCTGTCCGCGCTGGCCGACATGCGCTTTAGCTTTATCGGCGACGTGTGCGGGCGCTGTGTCGTCAAGCCGCACGAGAGCCGCGAGCACGTGCGCTCCGTCAAGATCGACCGCATTCTGACGGGTCGCTATACGGCCATCCCGGCGTTTCTGCTGATCATGGGCCTCGTCTTTTGGCTGACGTTTGGCGTGATCGGCGCGGCGTTGCAGGGACTTATGGAGGACGGCATCGCTGCCATCATCGCTTCGGCCGATGCAGGCCTCAAGGCGTTCGGCACCAACGACGTGGTGCGCTCGCTGGCTGTCGACGGCGTGCTTACGGGCGTGGGCAGTGTGCTGACCTTCCTGCCGATTATCGTCGTGCTCTTCTTGTTCCTCTCCATTCTGGAAGACTCCGGCTACATGGCACGCGTAGCCTTTGTCATGGATAAGGTGTTGCGTCGCTTTGGCCTGTCGGGCCGCAGCTTCGTGCCCATGCTCGTCGGTTTTGGCTGCACCGTGCCGGCTATCATGTCGACCCGTACGCTCCCATCCGAGCACGACCGCAAGATGACGGTCATGCTCACGCCGTTCATGAGCTGCTCGGCCAAGTTGCCGGTCTATGGTCTGCTGTGCGGGGCGTTTTTCCCACAGGCGACGGTTCCCGCCATGGTCTCGCTCTATCTGATCGGCATTGCGGTTGGCTGTATCGCGGCTTTGGTACTCAACCGCACGGCATTTAAGGGCGACCCGGTGCCGTTTATCATGGAGCTGCCCAATTACCGCCTGCCGAGCGTCAAGACGACGGTGATGCTGGCATGGGATAAGGCCAAAGACTTTATTACCAGGGCCTTTACCATTATCTTTGCCGCTACCGTGGTCATCTGGTTCCTTCAGACGTTCGACATCCGCTTTAATGTGGTCGCCGATCAGTCGCAGAGTCTGCTTGCGGGTCTCGGCAGCATCATTGCGCCGGCGCTGACGCCGCTTGGGTTTGGCGACTGGCGTGCATCCACGGCGCTCGTCACCGGA
>DXMX01000045.1:12862-13565 GCA_019413955.1 Collinsella sp. | reverse complement strand
TCACCGGACTTATTGCCAAGGAGAGTGTCATCTCGACCCTCACGGTGCTTTTGGGCGCGACCTCGCCCGCGGCACTGTCGACCATGTTTTCGCCGTTCACTGCCTATGTGTTCCTGGTCTTTACGCTGCTGTACCCGCCCTGTGTGGCAGCCATCCGCGCCGTCAAGAGCGAGCTGGGCGCGCGCTACGCCGTTGCCGTGTTCGCGTTTCAAGTGACGGTCGCCTGGATCGTGGCGTTTGTCGTGCATTCGGCGGGCATATTGCTGGGGTTGGCTTAGGGGCGCGTTGATGCTCCGCGCTTTTGGGCGAGCAACAATTCAACAATTATGAGCCAAAATACCGGTAATTGTCGGCCTGCGGGGACTGTCCTACGCTGCAGGTTGCCGTTCGCTGCCTATTTGCTGCCGTTTGCGGATTCGTAAATACTTGCAATCGTCGGTCGATTTAACCGCATTACGCGATGCCGATGCACATTTTTTGTGCCCCTTTCTACAATCACTTTGTGTCTATTGCCGAGCATGTCTTCCGTTTCGCCTGTGTGGGGACGTGGGGTGCAATAGTCGTTTGTAGAGGCTCATTGAGGAGGGAATTGATGAAAGAAAAATTCCAATCGTTCGGAAAGGCAATGCTCGTTCCGATTACGCTCATTGCCATTTCCGGTCTCTTTTTGGGTATCGGTAGCGTTTTTACGACCGAACTGACC
>DXMX01000045.1:0-12852 GCA_019413955.1 Collinsella sp. | reverse complement strand
TTGTGTCCCTTGGCGTTAATTGGGACTGGTATGCCGCTTCGCCGCTCTTTACGTTCTTCTCGGTATTTAAGGGTCTCGGCGAGGTAATCATTGGAAACCTCGGTGTTTTGTTTGCTGTCGGCTGCGCCTTCTCCTTGTCTCGCAAAGAGAAGGGCTGGGCTGCCTTTTCTGCCCTTGTCTGCTATCTCACCATGCTCAAGACGGTTGAGATTCTGCTTGGAGCAGCTGGCTTGGCTGCCGACAATACAACGGTGGAAGCTCTTCAGAAGGTCGGCCTTACGTCCATTCAGGCGAGTGAGCAGTCCGCACTCTACACTACCTCGCTCGGCTTTTTTGGCTACAGCTCTGGTGTCTTTGGCGGCATTATCGTGGGCTGCCTGGTCGCCTGGATCACCGGCCGCTTTTACAAGACCAAGCTTCCAACGGCGCTGGCGTTTTTTGCGGGCAGTCGAACGGTCCCCATTGTATCGCTGGTCGCCGGTGGCATCCTGGGCGGCATTATGTACTTCGTCTGGCCCGTCATCGGTGGATGCTTCTCGGGTATTGCGACGTTCGTGAAAGGCTCCGGTCTGGTCGGTACGTTTGTCTATCGCTGGGTGCTCGAGAGCCTTGTGCCGTTTGGCTTGCATCCGTTGCTCGAGACGCCCATGTATTGGACTGAGCTTGGCGGCTCCATGGTCGTCGATGGAACGCGCGTGGTGGGCAATAGCGCCATTCAGCTTGCACAGCTCGCTTCTCCCAGCAGTGACAAGCTCTTGGTTAGGGCCTTCATGGCTGGCTATGGCATTAACGATTACGCGTTGTTCCCGGGCATCGCCCTTGCTATGTGGTCTTGTGCCAAGCCCCAGAACCGCAAAAAGGTTGCTGGTCTTTTAATCCCCACAGTGATTTCGACTGTTTTCTTTGGCGTTACGGAGCCTATTCTCTTTACGTTCCTGTTTGCCGCCCCCTGGCTCTACTTTGGCGTTTACGCTCCGCTTTCCGGACTGGGTGAAGTTCTCTCGGAGGCAATGGGCGTTTCGGTGTACCAGGGAAATATCAAGGACCTGATCCCATTCTTATTCCGCCCCGAGAAGCTTAATCTGCTTCCATACCTTATCCTGCTCCCCGCCTTTTTCCTGGCAGCTTTCTTCCTCTTCCGGTTCTTTATTACTAAGTTCGATATCAAGACGCCCGGTCGAGACGATGGTGACGATATTGAGTTGATCAACAGCAGAGCCGAGTTCGAGGCAAAGGCCGCTGAGGCAAAGGGCGAGTCTGATAGCACTCCCAAGAAGGCAGTCCAGGGCCGTGCGGCCAAGGACAGCGCGCTTGCTGTTGGCATTGTCGAAGCGCTTGGTGGAGCCGACAACATTGATGATCTTGACAACTGCATCTCACGTCTTCGCGTGATTGTCAAGGATGGTTCTAAGGTTGCAGACGACGAGGTGTTCACCAAGATTCTTGAAGCTATGGGCGTTATCCGCCTGAGCGACAAGGCAATCCAGGTCATTTACGGTCCTCGTGTCGGCGAAGTCGCTTCTGAGGTGCACGAAGTTCTCGGTGACGAGTAAAACGCGCAAGTGGCTTTCAATTGCATAGCGCAATTCCAGGGCTTGGCTTCCTATCGCATGATTTAGGGGGCCAGGCCTTCTTGTTTTAGATTGTCAAGGCAGATACTCAATAGTTCTTCGAATGCGAGAATACAACTTCCGGTAAAGCAGTTAGGCTTAACGTTCTTAAGATCCATTGGGTGATCGTCATGTATCGTAAAGATCGCGTCTGCCGTCTTGGCGAGCTCGCTGTCTTCGTTGCCGGTAAACGCGAGGGTCGTAATGCCCGCGTCGTGGCATGCCCTTGCGGTTTCCAGGATGGCTTCTGTCTGGCCCGATTTGGATATGAGCATCATGCAGCTGAGCGTATTTCGGTTGGATTCGACAAACTGATCGGTTTCTAGGAAGTCCTGTATGACGGCCAAAAAGCCAAGTCCAACGAGCTTAGTCGCCATGTACTGCGCAACGATGCGTGAGAAGCCCTCTCCGTTTACTCCGATCATTCTGTTGCGATGTAGTGCGGCGATGAATACGTCTACATCTCCGGTGTGACATACGAAGTGGACGCTACTGTCTTTGAGTGATTGATTCATTTCGCGGGAGACATGCTGAAGGTGCTTGAGATCGTACATCATTTCGCGGTAGCCACGGTAGCCGAGCTTTTTCGAAAGCCTGATGACTGTCGTCATGCTGGTAAAGCATGCCATGGCGACGGGTTTTATGCCAATATCATCGAGGGTGTCGATATTGTTGAGTAGGTATTCGAGTACGCTTTGCTCGGTTTCGGATAGCTTTGCGGCTGAGTAGAGCTTGGAAATCTGCTTTTTATCAACCATCGGTGCCTCCTTCCCGCCGGACGTGTGTGGCCGCTTCCGTTGCGTAAATAATAACTCCTTGGGGAATTCCTTTCCCGCCTTGCAACCGGGGCGGGAAGCGGCCCTCCATGCTGGATACAATATCCAAACACAGGCGAACCATGCAATATTGAATGTGCTAATTGGGGGTTTCGATATGAAACTTACGGTCATAGGTGGCGGTGGCGTCCGCTCCATGTTTTTGGCAAAGAGCATAGCCCAGCAGGCGTCATCGCTTGGAATCGACGAACTTGTGTTTATGGACAATGATCCCGAGAAGCTGCGCATCTACGGTGGCCTTGCCGCCCATGTCTCGGGCATGCTTTGCCCCACGCTTAATTTTTCACTGACGGGCGATGCAGTCGAAGCCGTTAAGGACGCCGATTACGTGATCACGACGATTCGCGTCGGTGGGGACCATATGCGCGTTCGCGATGAGCGCATTGCTCTTTCGCATGGGGTTCTTGGCCAAGAGACGACTGGCGCAGCCGGCGTGTCTTTTGCCATGCGCTCCGTCCCTGCGCTTGCTTCGTATTGCGAGTTAATCAAGAAGTACGCAAAGCCGGACGTCAAGGTGTTTAACTTTACTAATCCCGCTGGCGTCGTATCTCAGGCCCTACGCGATATGGGCTATGATTTTACTTATGGCATTTGCGATGCCCCCTCGGGCATGTTGCATCAGTTTGCCGAGTATAAAGGCGTTGATCCCGCATCGGTTCAGGGCGAGTGCTATGGACTCAACCACCTCTCGTTCTTCCGCAATGTGACGGTTGACGGCGAGGACATCATGTCCGACTTGATCCACGACGACGGGGCATATGCTCATACAGATCTTAGGTTCTTCGAAAAGGACCTCGTCCTAAATCGCGGATGCGTGCCAAATGAGTACCTATACTATTTCTACTATCGCGAGCGCGCCGTTGCCAACGTTCTCTCTTCGCCCCAGACGCGCGGCGAACTAATCGAAGAAATTAATCGAGAAATGACGAGCGAGCTTGCATCTATCGATATTGAGAACGACTTCGAAAAAGGCCTCGCGTGCTTTGAGAAGTGGTACGGAATGCGCGAAAACAACTACATGGCGGCCGAGACGGGTATTCATCGCGACAAGCCGTGGACGTTTGACGTGTACGGCAAAGATGCTGGCGGATACGCAGGTGTCGCGCTCCGCTTCATGGATATTGCTCGCTCTGGCAAGACGCAGCAGATGATCCTGTGCACCCCCAACAATGGTGCCATCCCCGGCCTTCTCGATACAGATGTCATTGAGTCAACGTGCGATATCTCCACCGATGGCTGCGTGCCGCATCGCGTCGAAGCCGATTCTGTGCCCGCGGGAAACCTCGAATTGATTCGTCGCGTCAAGTACTACGAGCGCACCGTGGCGCGTGGCATCGTTAACCGATCGAAGCGCGACATTGTCGAGAGCCTCGCGATGCACCCGCTCGTTAATTCGTACTCCTTGGCGAAAGATATCGCCGCGCAGTACTTTGAGCTTAACCGCGACTACATCGACGGCTGGACAGACTAGTCTGGACGTTAAAACTAGAAATTATGGATGG
This sequence comes from Collinsella sp., assembly GCA_019413955.1. Taxonomy (GTDB): domain Bacteria; phylum Actinomycetota; class Coriobacteriia; order Coriobacteriales; family Coriobacteriaceae; genus Collinsella. The sequence goes on along the minus strand of DXMX01000045.1, from coordinate 8,904 downwards.
GCGGACCGGCGTTTGTATTGGCGCCCGTTCGCCCTGCTTAGTAAGAAAACGGGTATAGAGTGAACTTGCGAGAGAACTTCAATGTCTTTCTGGAATCGGGCGATCGGGCGAAGGAATGCCGGAGTGGCTGCACGATGGCGTTATATATCCCCTTGTTTGTTATGAGCGCGCTTCAAATTGGTGTATCAAACGTTGCAACTGAGCTCGCCTATATCAATCCGTCCATTACGCTTATCTGCACTGTGGTCGCGGCCTTTTTAAACCTGCTTCTATCGAATGTGGCTTTTTCATTATTTGCCGTCGACCGGTCCAAAGAGACGGTGCAACCTGCTCGAACCCTTCCGGTTTATCTCTTGGCCTCGACGGTTCCCCTCCAGATTTCTGGGGCGCTGCTAATTTATTTGGTTCACTTGATTTTATCGGCAATTGTGGTCTTTGCCTCGCTTGCGAGCAGTCAGCTCGGGGTGTTGTGCTCGCTTGTGGTGGCAGTAATCGTGACGCTTCTTTCCGCGTCGTTCGTATTCGTGTTAATTGAAGATGCGGACGTGGAGCAGAGGGGACTACGAGGCATTCGGTTTGCACCACGCTACATCATGCGTTCGGTCACGGTGCTTCGTTCCTCCTGGAGAGAAATCGCGCGTCCCGCAACGCTGCTGGTGGCATGGAACCTGGTTGCAAGTTGCGCTATCCAGGTTCTTGTTGGATGGGTAGTTTCGAGTGCGGCGCTGCCGTCGGCACTTTCAGTGACGGCGCTTGTGCATGAGGGACTTTATTATGGGGCGTTTGCTTATATGCTGCTTTTGCTAGTTCATTGTGCGGTTGCGAGTTGGCTCGAAATTGACGTGCTCATGGGGGTGTCCTTGTGCGTATCCGAGCAGGCGCGATAGCCCGAAGATGAAGCCGCGTTTTCGACATTGAGTTCCTGCGTACCTTGCTTTCTAAGCAGAATTGGCGCGCCGTCTGTTAACGATCGTTTTCCAAGAATTCTTTCGTTGCTCATTTTATAGACTTCTCATTGCTATAATCGCCCGCCGCTCAAGATAATTGGAGAGGTTTTCCTATATGGCTCAAACAAAGCAAGACGGCATCACGCTCAGGCAGTGGCTCCCGCTCGTCGGGCTCACCTGCTGTGCGTTCGTGTTCAACACGTCGGAGTTTATGCCCATCGGCCTTTTGACTGATATCGCCGCGTCGTTCTCGCTCACCGAGGCCCAGGCGGGCATCATGATCTCGGTCTATGCCTGGGGCGTCATGCTGCTGTCGTTGCCACTCATGGTGTTCGCTTCGCGTTTCGAGTTCAAGCGGATGCTGCTGGGCGTGCTTGCCGTGTTCTCGCTGGGCCAGTTCCTGTCCGCCTTGGCACCGACCTATCCCATCTTAGTCTGCGCGCGCCTGGTGGTTGCCTGCGCGCACGCCGTGTTCTGGTCGGTCGCCTCGATCATGGCGTCGCGCCTGGTTGACACACGCCACGGGGCGCTCGCTATCAGCATGATCGCCACGGGTTCTTCCATCGCACAGATCTTCGGCCTGCCGCTCGGCCGCGCCATTGGCCTGGCCGTGGGCTGGCGTATGACGTTTGCCGTGGTCGGAGCGCTGTCTGCTGTCGCGGTCGTCTACCAGGCCACGGTGTTCCCCACCATGCCAGCGGGCGAGCGTTTTACGCTCAAGCAGCTGCCCGAGCTGCTCAAGAACCCGTTCCTCATCGCGCTCTATGTGGTCACGGTGTTCATGGCGACCGGCTATTACGCAAGCTACAGCTATATCGAGCCCTTCCTGGCGCAGGTCGCGCACGTCGATGCGGGCGCCATCACCATGACGCTGACGGCGTTTGGCTGCTCTGGTCTGCTCGGAAGCTGGCTGTTTGGCCGCCTGTTCGACGGGCATCGCTTCCCGTTCTTGGCTATTACGCTCTCCGGCGTGCCGGTGGCTCTGCTGCTTATGGCCCCCGCAGCCTCGGCGCTCGTGTTGGTGCTTGCCGTCTGCGCACTGTGGGGTTGCTGCGCCACGGCCTTTAACGTGGCGTTTCAGGCCGAGCTCATCAAGTACACGCCCGCGGATTCGTCGGCTGTCGCCATGTCGATCTTCTCGGGTCTGTTCAATCTGGGTATCGGCACGGGGACCGCAATCGGCGGCGCCGTGGTTTCGGGTCCCGGTATCGCTTGGATCGGCTTCGCGGGCGGGGCGATTGCCGTCGTGGGCGTCATTCTCGCCATCACGGTGATGTTCCCAGCCATCCGCCGCGCCAAGCCCGTCGCCTAATCACGTCCCCTCATCAGTTGCGGTGGAATAGTTCCTGTTTAAGGCCTCTGAAGGCCCAGGCAGGAACTATTTCACCGCAACTTATTTTGGGGAAGAGGATACAAGCCGGGCATACAATGGATGTCGTTGTGTTGAGCTTACCGGGAGGTTGCTATGTGGGCATACGAGACGACGTTCTATCAGATCTATCCGCTGGGCTTTTGCGGAGCTCCGCGCGAAAACGCCGCGCCCGTTGCCGAAGATGAGCTCGCCCAGGCTGCCAACGCCGCGCCCAACCCCGATGCGCCCATCATGAAGATCGCCAAATGGGCCGACTACCTGCAAAAACTCGGTATCGGCGCTGTGCTCATCAACCCGCCGCTCGAATCCGACAGCCATGGCTACGACACGCGCGGCCTGCGTCATATCGACCGTCGCCTGGGTGGGGATGCCGACTTTGCCGCCGCGTGCGAGACGCTGCATACCCATGGCATCCGCGTGGTGCTCGACGCCGTCTTCAACCACGTCGGTCGCGGCTTTTGGGCCTTCCGCGATGTGCAGGAGCGTAAGTGGGACTCGCCCTACAAGGATTGGTTCCACATTAGCTTTGACGGCGACTCCTGCTACGGCGACGGCTTTTGGTACGAGGGCTGGGAAGGCCATTTTGAGCTTGTGAAGCTCAACCTGCAAAACCCCGCCGTGGTCGATTACCTGCTTGAGTCCGTGCGCCGCTGGGCCGAGGTCTTTGGCGTCGACGGCCTGCGCCTGGACGTTGCCTATATGCTCGACCGCGACTTTATGCGCCGCCTGCACGTCTTTACCCGTGAGCTCAAGCCCGACTTTGTGCTGATCGGCGAGACGCTCCACGGCGACTACAACCAAATCGTCAACGACGAGATGCTCGACTCCTGCACCAACTACGAGTGCTACAAGGGCCTGTACTCCAGCTTTAACTCGGTCAACATGTTCGAGATCGCCCATTCGCTGCACCGCCAGTTTGGCGGCGATCCGTGGTGCATCTACCGCGGCAAACATCTGCTGTCGTTTGTCGACAACCACGATGTGCCGCGCCTGGCAAGTATCCTCACCGACAAGTCGTGTCTGCGTCCCGCCTACGGCATGCTCTTTGGCATGCCGGGCATCCCGTGCGTCTACTATGGCAGCGAGTGGGGAATTGCCGGCGAAAAGGGTGACCCCGATGGCGACTGGGCGCTGCGACCTGCGCTCAATGAGCCTGCGCCCAACGAGCTGACGGCGTTCATCACGCAGCTTGCGCACCTTCGCTCGGCCGACGACGCGGCTGCCCGTGCTCTCAACTACGGTGCCTATCGCAACGTGGTGATCCAGAACAAGCAGCTGCTGTTCGAGCGCGCCTGTGACGGCGCGACGGTACTCGTGGCGGTGAATGCCGTGGGTGAGCCTTACACCTTTGGCGCCGGCGAGCTCAACGGGTCCTTCGTCGACCTGCTTGCCGACGATGCGCCCACGGTCGAGCTGACGGGTACCCTTGAGCTTGCACCCTACGAGGTGCGCTATCTGTTGAGAGCCTAGCCCATGGCCGTGTCTGACGAGGGCTATCAACATATTGAGCATGGGTTTGAGCCCGTGTTTGACGAGCACTCGCGCGTTTTGGTGCTCGGGTCGTTTCCCTCGGTGCTTTCGCGCGCCAATGCCTTTTATTACGGCAACCCTCAGAATCGCTTTTGGCGTGTGATGGCCACGTGCCTCGGTATGCCTGTGCCGCCCAACGAGGGCGATCCTTTGGCAAGCGATGAGCCCGCGACGCTCGATGCCTCCATTGCCGCCAAGCGGGCCATGCTGCTGAACGGCGGCGTGGCCCTGTGGGATGTGGTCGAGAGCTGCGACATTAAGGGCTCGAGCGACGCGAGCATCCGCAACGTTGTGCCGGCACATATCGAGCGCATTACCGATGCCGCGTCGATTGAGGTCGTTGTCTGTAACGGCGGTACGGCAGGGCGACTCTACAAACGCTACTTGCAAGATCGGACGGGGCTGCCTGCTATTGTCCTGCCCTCGACAAGTCCCGCCAATGCCGCCTGGCGCCTGGAGCGTCTTGTTGAGCGTTGGCACGAAGCCGTTGACTGGGCTGTTATTTAATTTAGATTTTTGTTTGAGCGTGGGCGCCCAGACGTTTCAGAACGCCTCGCCAGATCGGCGCGGGCACGGCTGGCTCGGCGCAAACCATGCCGTCGGCGTCGACGTTGGCGGCATTGCCGCCGCCAAGTCGCTGTGCATGCTCGACGGAGCAGCCCATGCGCACAGCGCCCACAAGCTTATCCATCGCTTCCGAAAACGGTCGCCGCAAGAGTCCCATGCGCGGAGAGCGACGAAGCGCTGCGATGCCGCCGCCGGAACAGATGACAACGCCGCCACACCACAATTGGTCATGGCGCTCACATGCCTTGTGCAGGCGAACGGCGGTCCCACGCGCCTGCTCAGCGCCCCGTTGTGCGGCTCGAATCACGGCATAGACACGCGCTCCCGTACTGCCAAAGCGCTCAAGCGCCTGCTCGATAGCTGTCAACGTCTCATCGTCAGCCACGTCTTCAATGGCCAGCACGATGCCATCGGCAACGCTGCCGGCGTCATTTGTCTTCGAGCCGACTGGGCGGGGGAGTACAGTGCCGGAAAGCTGAGCATAGGCGGCGATGGCATCCTGTAGGTCCCAGAGCAAAAAATCAAGATCGGCGCTATTGGGAATGCTGATATACGCAATGGTCTGCAACGTTTTTGGTGCATCGCCGCGTGCGGTCGTCTCCATGCCGCCTCCTTTCCGGTTGGTTTCCGTTTAGGTTACACCGTCTGGTGGCGCCCCGCCGCGCTATCCTAGTGCAACCCTTACGAAAGGAACGCCATGCGTCTGCCCATGAATACCTCGCTTGCCACGCTCAAGCCCTCCGGTATCCGCCGGATTAACGCGCTCGCCGCCCAGCATCCGGGGTGCATCGCGCTCGCGCTCGGCGAGCCCGATTTTCCCACGCCCGATGTGATTAGCGCCGAGGTGACCGCCGCACTGGACCGCGGTGACACGCACTATCCGCCCAACAACGGTCGCCCCGCCCTGCGTGAGGCGTTATCTGCCTACATGGGGGACGCGGGCCTTACGTTTTCGGCTGACGAGGTCATCCTAACCGACGGCGCGACCGAGGCCCTGTCGGCAACATTCATGGCTATGCTCAACCCCGGCGACGAGGTCATCATCCCCACGCCGGCCTTTGGCCTGTACGAGAGCATCGTCGTGGCCAACCACGCCAAAGCGGTCTTTTTGGATACGGAGCCTGCGCAATTCCAGATTGATGAGGAGGCGCTTCGTGCCTGCGTGACGCCGGCGACCAAGGCCATCGTCATCTGCTCGCCCAACAATCCTACGGGCTGTATCCTCAACGCGGCTTCGCTCGACGCCGTGGCGCGCGTGGCGGAGCAGGCGGGCATCTACGTGGTCTGCGACGACGTATACAACCGCTTGGTTTATGTGGGTGGCTACGAGCGCTTTACCCAGCGCCACCCGGAGCTTCGCGATCAGACGGTAGTTATTGAGAGCTTTTCCAAGCCCTGGGCCATGACCGGCTGGCGTTTGGGCTGGCTCGCAGCGGCAGCCCCCGTCATCGCCGAGATCGCAAAAGCCCACCAATACCTAGTATCGAGTGCTGTCTCCTTCGAAATGGACGCCGCAGCCCGAGCCCTGACCGTCGACCCAACCCCCATGCTCAAAGTCTACCGAGCCCGCCGCGAGCGCGTACTCGCAGCCTTAGACGCCATGGGCCTCGACGTAGTAGAGCCCGCAGGAGCCTTCTACACTTTCCCGAGCATCAAAAAGTTCGGCCTAACCAGCGAAGACTTCTGCATCAAAGCCATCAAAGAAGCAAACGTAGCCCTAGTCCCGGGAGACTGCTTCGGAACCGAAGGCCACATCCGCCTCAGCTACTGCGTTTCCGACAAAGACCTGGACGAAGGTCTCCGCCGCCTGTCCACCTTCATTTCAACCTTGTAGCCATCAGGGACGCAACATATCAGCCCACCGACTTAAGGCTTATGAGTGGGGGCGTCGGCCAACGGGAAACCGGGCTGCCCCAAAGTCACCGCAGGCCGCGCCGCCGAAGGCCAGGCGCAAGGTTTTCGTAGATTCCGCACGAGCCGAAGAGCACTTAATGTGCTCTTCGTGCGAGCCCAGGACCTGACCGAGCGAAAACCTTGCGCCTGGCCTTCGGCGGCGCGGCCGGATGGTGGAATTGTGTGCAGCCCGGTTTCCCGTTGACCGACGCCGGGGTCCCCGCCATAATACTTTCGGTTCACGCACGAATCCGCTGCCAGAGACAGCCGGCGCAAACGGGTCTTACCCGCGAGCTTAATGGGACTTCCCGCCAGCCGAGGTGGTCGAGTAGATATGTCTTCTCGCCCCCGTCGCTCATGCAGCGCGGGGGCTTTCTTTTTGGACATGCCCCCGTCACGTCCTTGTGGCGGACCGTGCCCGGAAAGAATTCGAGGAGGTGTAATTCATGCCCCAGCAGTACAAAATCGACAAGGTTGCAGAGATCGAGTCCCGTATCGCCGAGAACGCCGGTCTGTTCGTCGTCAACTACAACGGTCTGACGGTTAAGCAGGCTCAGGAGCTGCGTCATCAGCTTCGCGAGTGCGGCGCCGAGATGAAGGTCTACAAGAACAACCTGGTCAAGATCGCTCTCAAGAACCAGGAGCAGCCCGAGATCGACGAGATCCTCGCCGGCCCCGTCGCTTATGTGTTCTACGAGACCGAGCCGGTCGAGGCCGCTAAGGCCCTTAAGGACTTCTCCGCTAAGTCCAAGGGCGTCCTTGAGATCAAGGGCGGTATCTCCGACGGCAAGGCCGTTTCCGCTGATGATGTTAAGGCTATCGCCGAGCTGCCCACCAAGGATCAGCTTCTCGGCCAGATCGCCGGTCTCATCTCCGGTTTCGCTCGCGACATCGCTGTCTGCGTCAACGGCGTTTCCTCTGGTCTCGCTCGTTCGATCCAGCAGGTCTCCGAGCAGAAGGCAGCCTAGTTGCTGTTTTCACCCGCGGCGGCAACGCCGCACCCCTGGCGCATTCGCGCCGTGTTTTAACTGATCTCCGTGCACAGACACGGAAACCGAAAGGACTTAGAAATGGCTAAGCTTACCACCGATGAGATCATCGATGCTCTTAAGGAAATGACCCTTCTCGAGGCTTCCGAGCTCGTCAAGGCTATCGAGGACACCTTCGGCGTTTCCGCCGCTGCTCCTGCCGCTGTTGTCGCCGCTCCCGCTGCTGGCGCTGCTGAGGCCGAGGAGAAGACCGAGTTTGACGTCGTGCTCGAGGGCTTCGGCGACAACAAGATCCAGGTCATCAAGGCCGTCCGTGAGCTCACCAACCTTGGCCTGAAGGAGGCCAAGGAGGTCGTCGAGGGCGCTCCCAAGGCTGTTCTCGAGGGTGCCAAGAAGGAGGACGCCGAGGCTGCCAAGGAGAAGCTCGAGGCTGCTGGCGCTGCTGTCACCCTCAAGTAATCAGGCTTTCTCGCCAGATTTCTTTGCAGACGGGGTTCGCATTGCGAGCCCCGTCTTTTTTGTTTTTCGGTCCCTCGACATCGGTAGCTCAAACTGCCATGTTCTGTGATTTGCGTCGTATCGGGCACCCTGCCGTTGGGCAATAAAATTGCACCATTCGAGCAATAATTTGCGTTGACCTGCTGAAGAATTGTCTCTGCCTTGTAGCGACATATAGTTCCAGCGGTAAGATGCTTAGGTATCGCAATTTGGTCTGCGGCTGTGTGCCGCACGCATGGGGCGCTTTTGCGCCTGCGAAAGGATCTTTGAATAACATGAAGGCAATCATCCCCGCCGCCGGTCTTGGCACGCGTTTTCTGCCTGGCACCAAGTGCACGCCCAAAGAGATGCTGCCGGTGCTCGACAAGCCCGTCATTCAGTACGTCGTCGAGGAGGCGCTCGACCCCGAGGAAGTCGACGACGCCATCATCGTTACTTCTCCCGGTAAGCCCGAGCTACTGAACTACTTCCAGCCCGATCGCTCGCTCGAGAACCTGCTGCGCGAGCGCGGCAAGAACGCCTATGCCGATGCCGTCGCCCACGCTGGCGGTATGCCGGTCGACTTCCGTTATCAGTACGAGCCCAAGGGCCTCGGCCATGCTATCCGCTCTGCTGCCGACGCCGTGGCAGGGGAGAACTTCCTGGTTCTTCTGGGCGACTACGTTGTGCCTAATCGCGACATCTGCGACAAGATGCTCGCCGTTTCCAAGGAGCACGGTGGAGCTTCGGTTATCGCCGTCGCTGCTTGCTCGCCCGAGGAAGTCAGCCGCTACGGCGTTATCGCCGGCGAGCGCGTCGGTTCGCTCGAGGGCGCCGAGGACGTTGCCGATGCAGAGCCGGGCGCTGTCTGGCGCATCGGCGGTCTGGTCGAGAAGCCCGCTCCCGAGGCGGCTCCGTCCAACCTGTACATTGTCGGCCGTTATCTGCTGAGCCCGCTGGTCATGGACCTGCTCGCTGATCAGCAGGCCGGCAAGGGCGGCGAGATTCAGCTCACCGACGCCATGGCCCGCTCGCTCGATCGCGAGGCTATGTACGCTGTCGTTATCGACCCGCTGTCGGGCTACGACACCGGCACCCCGTCTGGCTGGATGGCAACCAACGCCCTCAT
>DXMX01000044.1 GCA_019413955.1 Collinsella sp. | reverse complement strand
GCCTCAATCGTAGCCCGAGACGGGCCCGGGCTGACAATTTCGACTGTAATGGACGCTCTTGTTTGACTAGTCGTTTAAGAACGTCCCCAATGACTATTCCTCAACGAAGTCGAAGCCATGTGGGCCTACTACTAGTCATTGGGGACAGACTTAAATGAGTGGTCATTGGGGACGCTCTTGTTTGACTAGTCATTTAAGAACGTCCCTAATGACTAGCCGAACAGCAAAAGCCCCGCAGCCGGAGCGGACCGCGGGGCTCATGAAGAGAGGCTAGTCTGTGGGCGCTTTGCCTGGCGCCCACGGGAGAGGCAACGGAGTAGAGACTACTCGTGGATGCGGGTACCGGAGAGGCCAGCCATGGTCTCGGCGGCCTTGTCCAGGGCGCCGATGATGCAGGTGCGGCCCTTGCGGGAACGGGCGAACTTGATGGCGGCGCGGACCTTGGGCTCCATGGAGCCCTTGCCGAACTGGCCCTCGTCGGCCAGGCGCTCGGCCTCGTCGGCGGTGAGGTCCTCGAGCTCCTCCTGGTTGGGCTTGCCGAAGTTGATGGCGACGTGCTCGACGGCGGTCAGCAGGAACAGGACGTCGGCGTCGCAGTCCTCGGCCAGCAGCTCGCCGCCCAGATCCTTGTCGATGACGGCGGGAACGCCCTTGTAGCAGCCCTTGTTCTCGTAGTCGCGGACGACAGGGATGCCGCCGCCACCGCAGGCGATGACGATGAACTCGTTGTCGAGCAGGTTGAGGATGGAGTCAGCCTCGACGATCTTCTTGGGATCGGGGGAAGCGACGACGCGACGCCAGCCGCGGCCGGAATCCTCGACGAAGACCTTGGAGGGATCCTCGGCCATGAACTCCTTGGCCTGCTCCTCGGTGTAGAAGGGGCCGATCGGCTTAGTCGGGTTCTTGAACGCGGGATCATCCGGGTCGCACTCGATCTGGGTGACGACGGTGGCGGCGTGCCAGCGCTTGTAGCGCTTGTGCATCTCGCGGCCAATGCCCTGCTGCAGGTGATAACCAATGTAGCCCTGGGACATGGCGCCGCACTCGGGCAGCGGCATCTCGGGGGTACCGATGGCGTCGTGGGCGGCGGCGAAGGCGTTCTGGATCATGCCGACCTGCGGGCCGTTGCCGTGGGTGATGATGATCTCGTTGCCCTGCTCGATAAGACCAAGGAGAGCGTGGGCGGTGTTGCTCACGGCCTCGATCTGCTCGACGGGGTTGTTGCCGAGGGCGTTGCCGCCGAGGGCGACGACAATACGATCGGGCTTTCCGTACGGTTTACTCATAGTGTTCGTTCACTTCCCAGCTACTAGCGAAGCGTCGCGTACATCATGGCCTTAATGGTATGCATGCGGTTCTCGGCCTCCTGGAACACGCGAGACTGCGCGCTCTCAAAGACCTCGTCGGAAACCTCCATCTCGGTCACGCCGAACTTCTCGGCAATCTCGGCGCCGATGGTGGTCTGCGTATCGTGGAAGCTCGGCAGGCAGTGCATAAAGATGGCGCCGGGGTTTGCCTTGGCCATGACCTCGGGCGTTACTCGATAGGGAGAGAGAAGATCGATTCGGCTCTTCCACAGCTCCTCAGCCTGGCCCATACCGACCCAAACGTCCGTATAGATCACGTCTGCATCCTTGACGCCCTCGTCGATATCCTCAGTGAGCTGGATCGTGCAGCCATTCTGAGCGGCGATCTCCTGGCAGCGCTCAAGAAGCTCGGGATCGAAGTGCGTGGCGCCCTCGACATCGCCCTTGGGTCCGCAGGAGCAGAAGTTAATGCCGAGCTTGGCGCAGATAACCATCAGGGAGTCGCTGACGTTGCCCTGCTCCTTACCCATATAGGTGAGCTTCATGCCGCGCGTGTCGCCAAACTCCTCACGCATGGTAAGAATGTCGGCAAGGGCCTGGGTGGGATGGTACTCGTTGGTCAGACCGTTCCAGACGGGAACGCCAGCCTTGGCGGCAAGCTCCTCGACGATCGACTGGTCGGAGCCGCGATACTCAATACCGTCATACATGCGACCGAGCACGCGGGCGGTATCCTCGATGGACTCTTTCTTGCCCATCTGCGACGAGCCGGGGTCGAGGTAGGTCACGCCCATACCCAGGTCCATACCGCCGACCTCGAAGGCACAGCGCGTGCGCGTGGAGGTCTTCTCAAACAGCAGGACAATGTTCTTGCCCTCGAGAAAGCGGTGCGGATAACCGGCGCGCTTCATATCCTTAAAGTTTTTAGCCAGATCGAGCATGTACTCGATTTCCTCGGACGTGAAGTCAAGCAGGGTGAGAACGCTTCGACCAGAAATATTCAGAGACATGATTTGAGTCCTTTCGATTGTTGGGACAAACAAGAAGGGATGGGCGACGCGGATGCGAACGCCGCCCAGATTCGCTAGAGTTGGTTAGATTTCCTCACGCCAGAACGGCATGGTCATGCAACGCGGGCCGCCGCGACCGCGAGAAAGCTCCTCGGAGGGGGCGACGAGCAGCTCGACGCCGGCTTTGTAAAGAGCATCGTTAGTGACAACGTTGCGCTCATACACGCAGACTTTGCCCGGCGCGACCGCAAGAGTGTTGGAACCATCGTTCCACTGCTCACGAGAAGCCTCGATCGGGTCGCCACCACCGCACTCAATCATGGTGATGTGGTCCATACCCGTCGCAAGCTCGAGGATATGCTGCAGGGTGCCCTCGAGTTCCTCGATACGCACCTCCCCCTCCGTATCGCCCTTGGTCAAGCGGTAGGCACGAAGCGTCTGGTAGATGCCGGGGTAAACCGTGAACTTATCACGATCGACCTGCGTGCAAACGGTGTCGAGATGCATGTAGGCATAGCCGTGCGGAATCTTGATGGCATAGATGTTCTCGATTTCGGCCTCATCGGAACCCCAGAACATATTCTTGGCGAGCTCATCGATGGCCGCAGTCTGGGTGCGCTCGGAAATACCGATGGCGAGCGTCTTGGCGTTGATGTTGAGGATATCGCCGCCCTCGATATGCCACTCGCTGTTGTGGTCATACCAAATGGGGCTACCGGCGTAATCGGGATGGTTGCGGAGCACCGTTTCGTAGAAGATTACCTCGCGATTGCGCTGATTCCAGTACATGCGGTTCATGGTAGCGCCCTTGCCCACGACAGCCAGGGGGTCACGGGAGAAATACGAGGCCGGCATGGGGAACAGCACCATATCGTCAGCCTTCAACTCCTCGCCGTCCATACTGGCAAGAGAACCGCCGACCTTGGGGATCTCGAGGTCGCGAACGTAGAGGCCGCCCATGGCAGCAAGGACAAACTCCTTGTTGTCCTTAATCGAATCAAGCTTCTCGACAACGGCCTGGCGAAGGGCCGCGCTGGAGATGCCGGACTCACCCATGAACTTCGTCATGAACTCTGCGCGAGTGCCCTCGACTTTGTCAAACGTCTCAGCGAGCAGCTCTTCCATATAGACGACCTCGGCGCCAGCGCCGCGAAGAAGGTCGGTAAACTGATCGTGCTCTTTCTGGGCATAGTCCAGATAGAACGCGTCGTGAATCCAAACGCGGTCGAAATCCTCCGCCTTCATGTTTACAAGATCCATACCGGGGCGATGGACGCACACCTTCTTGAGGGCGCCAATCTCGCTATGAACGTTCAGTCCTTTGTTCATCTCTATCCTTCTTTCTCACAACTTGTATGTGGGGTTTTGCATTTACGGCAGGGGGATAAGACCCGAAACCGCAGTGAATGCCATGCAGATAACGCTTACGACCAGGAAGAATTTCCAAGCGACCTTCCACCACTGGCCAAGCGGAATCTTACAGACGCCAAGACCGGCAACGAGCATCGCGCTTGTTGGCGAAATGAGAGACATGGCCGCGCTGCCCATGGAAAGACCAGTAACTGCAGCCTCGGGGTTTAAGCCCATCAGCTCAACAAGCGGGCCGAAAATGGGAATCGTAAGGGCAGCGATGCCCGAGGAGCTCGGAACGAGGATCGACAGAAGGTTATCCACGACATAGAGGATGCTCGTAAAGATAACGGCTGGAACTCCAGTGAGAGCCGTGGCGAGCGTATTGAGAATCGTATCGATGATGAGGCCGTCATTGGCGATTACGAGGATTCCGCGGGCAAGTCCAACAACGATGGCAGAGAACGCGAAGTCTGCAATTCCCTTAACGAACTCGCCGGCGATTTCCTTCTCATTCATCCCGGAAACAACACCCGAAAGAAGGGCCATGGCCAAGAAAATCGCAGAGATTTCGTTCATGTACCAGCCCTGGGCCACCAGACCCCAAATGATAGCGCCAAGTCCAAGCACGAAAATAACCATGACGGCTTTTTGCCTAGCGGTGAACTCGCTATCGAGGAGATTCTCATCCGCGCCAAACTCTTTGCGCTTCTCGATATCATCGTGGAAAGCGGGGGACGCTTCGGGGTTTTTCTTCACCTTGAGGGCATACATTACAACCCATGCGACGCCAACCGCAGTAAGCACGACAAGGGCGATAGTACGCAGCCAAAGCTGAGGGTTGCCCTGGATGCCGAGGATGCCCTGAGAAATCAGAACGTTAAACGGATTGACGGTAGATGCGATGTATCCGATACGGGCGCCCACAAACACCGTCATGAACGCCGTAATTGAGTCGAAGCCCATGGCCATCATGATCGGCATAAGAATCGCAAAGAACGGAAGCGTTTCCTCTGCCATACCAAAGGTGCTGCCACCCAAGGCAAAGAGCACCATTAGGATCGGGATGATGAGGACGTCCTTGCTCTTGAACTTCTTCACCACTCGAGCAACGCCGCTCGTGATGGCTCCGGTCGCCGTGATGACCTGGAAGGAACCTCCCACGATCAAAATGAACGCAACGACCTCGACCGCTTGCTGGATACCGATCGCAGGAGCCTCAAGCACTTCGAAGACACCTTGGCGAAGATCAACCTCGTTGCCGTCCTCGTCCGTATAGACCTTGTCGATAGGCTCATAGGTGCCCGAAACTGTTACCTCACGGCCGTTAACCTCCTGGCGTTCAAACGAACCCGAAGGCACGACCCAGGTCAGAACGGCAAATACGGCCATCAAGACGAGAATGATGGTGTATACGTGCGGAACTCGAAAGGCACGCTTCTTTTCTGTCTCTGCCATCTCTCCTCCTTAATTCAGGGGTTTTTCGTTGCCGGCAAAGCCATTGTGTCATCGCACAAAACCTCCTTACGTCCCATCGCCCGTCAACGAAAGCCATCGGCCCGTAAACGGCCTTTAGATTGATGTAATTCGTCAATTTACTCTGCTAATTGATGTTTAACATCAATTAGCAGCTCGGCTCGTGCCATTCGCCTGTGACAGATATGATGTAAATTGAAACGATCTCGTAATGTGCCACTATGGAAGCAATAAATACTCATCGCCAAAGCGAGGTCATATGTCCGCATTGCATGTTCAAAACGAAATAGGAAAGCTAAAAAGGGTGCTCCTGCACTGTCCCGGCCCCGAAACGCGCAACTACCCCGACGGGCAGTTCAATCAAGTCTTTACGCTGCGCCCTTCTAGCAACTCATTTGATCTTGAAAAGGCTCTTAGGGAGCATCATGCTTACTCGGCAATGCTCGAGCACGAAGGGGTAGAGATTCTCTATCTCGAAAACCTTCTTACCGAAGCCCTTGATGCGACAGAGCAGGCGCGTCGCTCTTTTATCGATAGCTACGTTTTAGAATGTGGCGCTCGGGGCATTGAGCTCGAATCTGCCATTCGCGAGTATCTCGAACGCATCGAAGACTCCCGTGCCCTGGCTCAAGCAGCGGTCAATGGCATCCGCTACTCCCAGGTCTTCGATACGGATAAGGAGGTATTCAGCCTCGCAAAACTGACGGGAGATGCATACTCGCCCGACGACCTTCTCGTAAGCCCCCTTAACACCATGTGGTTCACTCGCGATCCGGCAAGCGTCATCGGCGAAGGCGTCACGCTCAACCATATGTACTGGCCAGAGCGCAACCGTGAGGTTATCGCCTATAAAACGATTTTTACGTATCACCCGGATTTCCGCGAGACTCCCCAGTTCTTCAAGCATGAATCGACTTTCCACATTGAAGGCGGCGACCTGCACAACCTCAACAGCGAAAACGTAGCCATTGGAATCTCCCAGCGAACCGAGCCGGCGGCGATAGACACCCTGGCAAATAACTTGCTCTGGGATGAGAACTCGACTATTGAGTCCGTATGGGCCATTCAGGTCCCCTACGATGACCTCTGCATTCATCTCGACACATATTTCACTCGCGTTGGCTACGAGACATTCCTCGTTGCCCGTGAACTTCTCGACCAAGCGCGGGTCTACCGCATCACACGGGGCAGATCGGAAGGGACAACCCGGGCACGCCATGTCGAAGGCGGACTGAAAGAAGCGTTGCGATTAGCCCTAGGTTCAAGTTCGTTGCAATTTATCCTTTGCGGTGGCTCAAATCCCGGTGCAGCAGAGGTCGAAAGGTCCAACAATGCCACAAGCACCCTTTGTTTGGAGCCCGGCAAGGTCTGCGTATACGAAGAAAACGCCGAAACCAACAAAGCACTGGAGCAGGCAGGTATTGAACTTGTCCCCATCTCTATCTTCGAGCTGACAAACGGCTTTGGCGGTCCCAACTGCCTCTGCCTTCCCCTCGTCCGCACTTCATAACATGGGAACGGGTCAAAACATAAAGGCGCTTCGCAAGCGCGACCAGCTAACGCAGGAGGAGTTCGCAGCAGTCATCGGCGTCTCCAAAGAAACGGTATGCCGCTGGGAAAAGGACCGCTATGCAATCCGCCGCTCAACGTTATTCAAGATAGTATCGAAATTTAACCTGCAGCTCGACGACCTCACATCTGAAACCGCAGGGCTTGCCGCAAAGCTCGACCACGAGGAGCGAAAGGGGGAATCCAGAGAAGTTACTACTGATTCCCTTTGCGATGTATTTAAAATCCAGATGAATGGAGGCAGAACGGGACTTAAACAAACCGGAACAACCGCGCTTCCCTCATCCGTATTCAAGAAACATCGCGGGTGCTTCTTTGTTCAAATGGATACGTCCGCCATGTCCAAATGCTATCCGATTGGATCTCATCTCCTCGTGGATCCCAGTCTGAAACCCTGGAACGGATGCTCCGTCCTCGCTTTGGCCGATAATTCGAGAATCGTCATACGGCGTTATAGCACCGGCACAAACACCGTGATGCTCTCATCCCACTCCTATCGCACAGCGGAACCGGATATCGTGCTGGACAAACGCCGAATTAGGATTCTGGGAGTCATCGTCTGGTTTCAGGCATCCCATGATCTGAGCATCTAACCAAATTTGCTCTTGTTTACCCCCTGCACACATCTCAAACAGCAAAAGCCCCGCAGCCGGAGCGGACCGCGGGGCTCATGAAGAGAGGCTAGTCTGTGGGCGCTTTGCCTGGCGCCCACGGGAGAGGCAACGGAGTAGAGACTACTCGTGGATGCGGGTACCGGAGAGGCCAGCCATGGTCTCGGCGGCCTTGTCCAGGGCGCCGATGATGCAGGTGCGGCCCTTGCGGGAACGGGCGAACTTGATGGCGGCGCGGACCTTGGGCTCCATGGAGCCCTTGCCGAACTGGCCCTCGTCGGCCAGGCGCTCGGCCTCGTCGGCGGTGAGGTCCTCGAGCTCCTCCTGGTTGGGCTTGCCGAAGTTGATGGCGACGTGCTCGACGGCGGTCAGCAGGAACAGGACGTCGGCGTCGCAGTCCTCGGCCAGCAGCTCGCCGCCCAGATCCTTGTCGATGACGGCGGGAACGCCCTTGTAGCAGCCCTTGTTCTCGTAGTCGCGGACGACAGGGATGCCGCCGCCACCGCAGGCGATGACGATGAACTCGTTGTCGAGCAGGTTGAGGATGGAGTCAGCCTCGACGATCTTCTTGGGATCGGGGGAAGCGACGACGCGACGCCAGCCGCGGCCGGAATCCTCGACGAAGACCTTGGAGGGATCCTCGGCCATGAACTCCTTGGCCTGCTCCTCGGTGTAGAAGGGGCCGATCGGCTTAGTCGGGTTCTTGAACGCGGGATCATCCGGGTCGCACTCGATCTGGGTGACGACGGTGGCGGCGTGCCAGCGCTTGTAGCGCTTGTGCATCTCGCGGCCAATGCCCTGCTGCAGGTGATAACCAATGTAGCCCTGGGACATGGCGCCGCACTCGGGCAGCGGCATCTCGGGGGTACCGATGGCGTCGTGGGCGGCGGCGAAGGCGTTCTGGATCATGCCGACCTGCGGGCCGTTGCCGTGGGTGATGATGATCTCGTTGCCCTGCTCGATAAGACCAAGGAGAGCGTGGGCGGTGTTGCTCACGGCCTCGATCTGCTCGACGGGGTTGTTGCCGAGGGCGTTGCCGCCGAGGGCGACGACAATACGATCGGGCTTGCCAAGAGGCTTAGACATTGCTGGAATCCTTTCTGTAAAAGGCCTACAACCCATTAATAACCCGCGTCCGTGCGATACGCGAGTTTATTAAGGTTTATATTCTCTTTATCGCTCATTTTATTCATTTTGAAAATAGCGGAACGGTGAACGGTCGTTTTTATCCGCTCAGCGTACAGAACCCCAGCTCAGATATATCTACGCCATTTACGTGCAACTTTATTTAAATGCAGCGAGGATTATGTCGGATTATGCAAACTACATCTCTGCTAAACACAAAATGGACAGCGCAATATCTTACTCGCGCTATGCGAGATTCTATGCACTTATAAGTCAAGTATGCACCACTGCAAAAACAAGGGGCTTTTCATCCAGCAAAAGGAATAAAGAAGCGCTCCGAAAAGGCGGCAACAGCCAAGTCCCCCATCCATCCCCAAGGTGGCGCGAGGTTTCGCGGCAAAGCCGCGAAACAGCGAAGGGGACAAAAGGCCCCGCAACCACGTCCTTCATTCAGCCCCACAATCCGAGGACGTAGTCGTAGCAGGATCTGAGGGCTGACCTTCGCGGACATTCCGCAGGACGAAAGAGCCCCCGCCGCACGTAGTGCGCAGCGGGGGTTCTTTCATGTCCGAGGACGTCCGCGAAGGTCAGCCCTCAGATCCTGCGGTGGGAGACTTAGGCCTCGTTGTACACCGTCTTGAGCTTCAGCAGGTGAGCGTAGCGGTCCATGGCGGCCTGCTCGTTCTCCTTGAAGAGCTCCTCGGCGCGCTCGGGAAAGGAACGCGTCAGCGAAGCGTAACGGGCCTCGTTCATCAGGAACTCCTGATAACCGCCCGCGGGCTCCTTGGAATCGAGCGAGAACTTCTTGCCGGCAGCAGCCTCGGGGTTGAAGCGGAAGAGGTTCCAGTAACCGCACTCGACAGCCTTCTTCATCTCGGCCTGGCAGTTCTGCATGCCGCCCTTCTTGATGGAGTGCATCTCGCAGGGGCTGTAGCCGATGATGAGGGACGGGCCGTCGTAGGCCTCGGCCTCGTGAATGGCCTTGAGGGTCTGAGCCGGGTTGGCGCCCATGGCAACCTGTGCCACGTAGACGTAGCCGTAGCTCATGGCAATCTCAGCCAGAGACTTCTTCTTGGTCACCTTACCGGCAGCGGCGAACTGAGCGACCTGGCCCAGGTTCGAGGCCTTGGAGGCCTGACCACCGGTGTTGGAGTAAACCTCGGTGTCAAAGACGAAGACGTTGACGTTGTGGCCGGAAGCCAGGACGTGGTCCAAGCCACCGAAGCCGATGTCGTAGGCCCAGCCGTCGCCGCCGAAGATCCAGAAGGACTTCTTGGTGAGGTAAGCCTTGTCGGCGAGAATCGCCTTGGAAGCGTCGCAGCCGCACTTCTCGAGCTCGGCAATGTAGGCAGCGGCAGCGGTCTTGGAAGCCTCGGCGTCGTTGACGGAGTCGAGCCAAGCCTGGCCGGCGGCCTTGAGCTCATCGGACGGACCATCGGCAGCGATGATGTCCTGGGTAGCGGCGATCAGCTTGTGCTGAACGGCCTCATAGCCAACGGCCATACCCAGACCGTGCTCGGCATTGTCCTCGAACAGGGAGTTGTTCCACGCCGGGCCGTGACCGTCCTTGTCCTTGCAGTAAGGAGCGGTGGCAGCGGGGTTGCCCCAAATGGAGGAGCAGCCGGTGGCGTTGGAGATGAACATGCGGTCGCCGGCGACCTGGGTCACCAGACGTGCATAGGCGGTCTCGGCGCAGCCGGCGCAGGAGCCAGAGAACTCCAGGTAGGGCTGCTTAAACTGGCTGCCCTTGACGTTGGCCGCGATGAGCTCCTTCTTCTCGGAGACGTTCTCGACCATGTAGTCCCAAACGGGCTGCTGGTCCATCTCCTGCTCAGTGGGAACCATCTCGAGGGCGCCCTTGGGGCAGACCTTGACGCAGTTGGTGCAGCCCATGCAGTCGAGCGGGGACACGGCCATGGTGAACTTCATGCCCTTGGCCTTGGGGCCCATAGCGTCGAGCGTGCGGGTAGCCTCGGGCGCGGCGGCAGCCTCGTCCTCGGTCATCGCGAACGGACGGATGGTGGCATGCGGGCACACGTAGGCGCACTGGTTGCACTGGATGCACTTGGTCTCATCCCAGTGGGGAACGACCACGGCGACGCCGCGCTTCTCGTATGCGGAGGCGCCCAGCTCAAACTGGCCGTCGGCACAATCGACGAAGGCGGAAACAGGCAGGCTGTCGCCATCCATGCGATCGATGGGCTCGAGCAGGTTCTTGACCTGCTGGGCGATAGCGGACTTGGTCTCCTCGGAAAGCTCGACGGGAGCGGCGTCCTCGGCGGTAGCCCAGTCGGCCGGAACCTCGAACTTACGGAAAGCGGTAGCGCCGGCATCGATGGCCTTGTGGTTGGCGTCGACGATAGCCTGGCCCTTCTTCATGTAGGACTTGGTAGCCGCGTCCTTCATGTACTGCAGGGCGTCCTCGGCGGGCAGGACCTTGGCCAGCGCGAAGAAGGCGGACTGGAGCACCGTGTTGGTGCGCTTGCCCATGCCGACCTTAGCGGCCAGGTCGATAGCGTCGATCAGGTAGACGTTGACGTTGTTGTTCGCGATGTAGCGCTTGGCCACGGCGGGCATGTGCTCGGCGAACTCCTCGTCGCTCCACTGGCAGTTGACCAGGAAGGTGCCGCCCGGCTTGACGTCGCGGACCATCTTGAAGCCCTTAACGATGTAGCTGGGGTTATGGCAGGCGACAAAGTCGGCCTTGGTCACGTAGTACGGCGAACGGATCGGGGAATCGCCAAAGCGCAGGTGCGAGACGGTGACGCCGCCGGTCTTCTTGGAGTCGTACTGGAAGTAGGCCTGGACGTACTTGTCGGTGTGGTCGCCGATGATCTTGATCGAGTTCTTGTTGGCGCCGACGGTACCGTCGCCACCCAGACCCCAGAACTTGCACTCGATGGTGCCGGGGGCTGCGGTGTTGGGCGCATCCTCGGCCTCGGGCAGGCTCAAGTTGGTCACGTCATCGACAATGCCGATGGTGAACTCGCGCTTGGGCTCGTCCTTCTTAAGCTCCTCGAAGACAGCGAACGCAGACGCGGGAGGCGTATCCTTGCTGCCCAGGCCGTAACGGCCGCCGACGACCTTGATGCCCGTCTTGCCGGCCTCGTAGAGAGCGGAGACGACGTCCTGGTAGAGCGGCTCGCCGATGGAACCCGGCTCCTTGGTACGGTCCATAACGGCGATCTTCTGGACGGTCTCGGGGAGAACGTCGACGAAGTGCTTGATGGAGAACGGACGGAACAGACGAACCTTGACCAGGCCGACCTTCTCGCCGTGAGCGTTGAGGTAGTCGATGACTTCCTCGAGCACGTCGCAGAAGGAGCCCATGCACACGACGACGCGGTCGGCATCGGGAGCGCCGTAGTAGTTGAATAGGCCGTAATCGGTGCCGAGCTTCTCGTTGATCTTCTTCATGTAGCCCTCGACGACGGCGGGAAGCTCGTCGTAGACCTTGTTGCAGGCCTCACGGTTCTGGAAGAAGATATCGCCGTTCTCGTGGCTGCCGCGGGTGTGCGGGTGCTCAGGGTTGAGCGCGTGGTCGCGGAAAGCCTGGACGGCGTCCATGTCGCACATCTCGGCAAGATCCTTGTAGTCCCACATGGCGACCTTCTGGATCTCGTGGCTGGTGCGGAAGCCGTCGAAGAAGTTAAGGAACGGGGTCTTACCCTCGATGGCGGCAAGGTGAGCCACCGGCGAGAGGTCCATGACCTCCTGGACGTTGCCCTCGGCGAGCATGGCGAAGCCGGTCTGACGACAGGCCATGACGTCGGAGTGATCGCCAAAAATGTTCAGGGCGTGGGAAGCGACGCAACGCGCGGAGACGTGGAAGACGCCCGGGAGTTGCTCGCCCGCGATCTTGTACATGTTCGGGATCATCAGGAGCAGACCCTGAGAAGCCGTGTAGGTGGTGGTCAGAGCACCGGCGCCCAGCGAACCGTGAACGGTACCGGCCGCACCTGCCTCGGACTCCATCTCGACGACCTTGACCGGGGTGCCGAAGATGTTCTTGCGACCCTGGGCCGCCCACTGGTCGACATGGTCGGCCATCGGGCTGGACGGCGTAATGGGATAAATTCCCGCTACCTCGGTGTACGCATACGAAACATATGCGGCCGCCTCGTTGCCGTCCATAGACTTAAACTTACGCGCCATATACCCCTCTCCTCTCATATAGGTATACAGGCCCCGGCGATCGCCGGGATGTTGGCGTGATGGGATTTTCGCTGTTGCTTCCAATCATCTGGCAGGCGGACTTGGCAGCAGGTACATGGCGTGGAGAGAAGGCATGCCGAGGCGAGGAGGGCTGCACGCGCTCCACAGGCCCAGCTACCCGTCTTGCACATGACCGAGCGCCGCAAAGGCCGCATGCCGGATGCTCCCGGGCACGCCCCGGCGATGGGAGGCGCCCGCAACGAAAATCCGCATGCGGGTTTATTGTACCCCGCCGTCAAGTGTAATAGCGGCAAATATAGGCGGGCGGTAAAGGTTTACCTCGACTGACCGCCAAGGGCCAAATGGTCCCTGTGTTCCCGGGCAATCGGCTCTGACGCGCCAAGGAGTGTCCCCAAGTGCCGGCAGAAAAGGAGCGTCCCTATCTGCCGGCTAGAGGGCACCGAAGAGGATGGCGTAGGTAGTGGATTCGCCGAGCTTGAGCTCGTCGCCGGGGTTGAGCTGGGCGGAGCGACCGGGCTCTACTTGAATACACACGCTCGTGGCCCCGTTTACCACCACGGTGCCGTTCGTGGATGACAGGTCCTCGACAAACCATGTGCCAGAATCGTCGCACCAGATATGGGCATGGCGGGCCGAGACGTCGTCGGTGATGCCGCCCTCCCCCGTTGCCAGCGCGCCGATCTCAACGCCTTCCTCACTCGGCTGAATCCAGCGCGGGACGCTCACCACGTAGCCGTTTTGCACGCACAGCAGTCCCAGCGGATGCGCCGGCGCGACCTCGTGCTCGCCCGCGACCGAAGATGTGCTCAGCGAGCGCGGCGTCGACGTGTCGCCGCCACGGGTCGCATGAGCGCGGCGGCTCGCCCGACTTGGAACTAAGGCGGGCGTGAGAGCAAACGGCATAGGGAACGAATCTTGCGGATGTACTCCTCGACGTCAGGCAGGTAAGCCCCACGAAGTCACCGGGGAGGCCCAAGCGGCCCGGCACCACTTCCAGATTCTGACCAGGGCGAGTCGTTCGCCGGTGGCTGAAGGCTCGCTCCCACCCAAAAGGGGAGATTCGCGTTGTTCCCCAATCGCTCTCGCATCTTTCATTTTGCTCGAGGTGGGCTATAAAAAC
The DNA here is from genome assembly GCA_019413955.1 of Collinsella sp. Taxonomy (GTDB): domain Bacteria; phylum Actinomycetota; class Coriobacteriia; order Coriobacteriales; family Coriobacteriaceae; genus Collinsella. The sequence goes on along the minus strand of DXMX01000044.1, from coordinate 2,515 downwards.
TTTCCTGGTGAAAGGCGGCGATTGGTTTCCTTTCTTTCTAGAGGAGCGCGCCTGTAATCTGTTTTCATCCTAAATCAAGTTAAGATCGGACCTTCCAGAGGCAAGTCGACTCAAACTGCGAGGCTCCATGTTGGAATAAAGAGCGCTGTCGAAGTGCCAACAACACAAAGCTTGCCAGTCTCAAATAGAACCTTTTGGGAGTCCGATTGGGCCGCACACCGAATCCCCGCTGGTGGTTTTTTATAGCTGCGCAACAATAAACAAGGTTAGTGCCAGTCCAGCATGAAATTGAGGAACGTATGCATTTTTTTCTCAGTAAGTGATCGTCGTTACTGCTTCGATGAGGTCACTCGCAATTGCTTTCAGGTTGACCAAGCATCAGAAGATGCGCTTCGCATATTTGAAGCATCGGGAAGAACGGTCAACTCGAAGTTGCTAACAAAGTCACTTGCTGCGAAAGGCTACGACCAAACGACCATAGCAGAACTTGAAGACGACATTGATGAGTATCAACGATTGTCTGAGCGGACTTTCTTAACAAAAGACACGCCTCGAAAACTTAGATCCATCGAACTCCACGTTTCACATGCATGCAACCTTGGTTGTAGTTACTGTTTTGCCGGTAAAGGAGATTATGGAACGTCTCCTCTGCTGATGACAGACGAGATAGCCTTCAAGGCGGTCGACTACCTCGTCGCAAGTTCATCGGAAAACGAAACGCTTGCGATCGTCTTTTTTGGTGGGGAACCCATGATTAACGAGCCGCTGATATGGAAAACGGTCGACTATTCAAAAAGAATATACCCCAATAGAAACTTTACCTATTCTATTACGACCAACGGAACGCTTTTGAATGACACTGCTGTGAATTCTTTCAAGGAGCACGGGTTTTCTGTTCTGATTAGTCTCGATGGTACAGGATGCAAGCACGATGCATCGCGCCCGTACAAGACGGGAGGCGGCTCTTTCTCCGATATCGACAAAAACGTTCGTCGTTTTTCCGAGTCGTTCCCCTTCGGCGCAAGAGCGACCTTAACAAATAATAACTGTAACCTTGTTGAAGACTATCTTCAGTTTAAAGAGATGGGCTTCAGAAGGATTTACTTCTCGCCCGTGAGCTCATTCGATGAGAATATCAAACTCGACGAACACTCATTAAACAAAATCAGGGCGGGCCTAATAGATTTGGCGGATCAATATCTCAAACAGATTGATCAAGGGGAAAAGCCCTTGTTTAGAACATTGAAAACTGCAGTTGATTTGATTATGAGCAACAGGATCGCCTTTGTCGGATGCGGGGCTGGCAGGCGTTTTATTTCCGTGACTCCCGAAGGGGACGTATACCCCTGTCACAGGTTTGTCGGGATGATGCGATTCAAAATGGGCAACATCGTCACCGGAATTGACGAAACTAGGTATATTGAAAACTGGAGTCAGGGTGTCGAAAAAAGAATTGACTGTACGGACTGTTGGGCTCGGTCTTTCTGTGGTGGGGGCTGTAGCTGGGAGGCTGCAGGCGAGCACGGCTACTTGCCCAAGAGTCTACACCCTGCATCATGTGAATATAGAAAAATGTGCTACGAGATGGCTTTTGACCTTATTTCCCGCCACTCATCTTCGCAGGAGAAAAATCAACGAGAAGCTACTGTATCGGAATAAGCGGTTCAGCGCATTGCTGTCACCATTGTGGAGGTGTTCGTTCTTCTGATTACCGTCTGCGAAGCTTATTGCTACGTTCGCCGAAACCATTCTAGAAATATGGTGAACTAGACATCTTGGTTTGTTATACACAATATTGAGGTTTTTCTGCACTCAAAGGGAGGTAGTCGTGAAGCATATTCATCCGATTAATCCAGGAAGTGGCGACGAGGCAGGCGTGAAGCCGATGTCTTTTGACTGCCTCTTGGGCATTACTGACATCTGTACTGTTTATGATAAAGCAGATGGCTGTGGTGCATACGATTACTGCGACTATGACATGGATGGCGGCAGCATCTGCGTTGTAGATCACTGTGGCATTGATCAAACGTAGTCTCTAATTGGATTAAGGTGAGGAGCTGTTATGAAGCATATCCATCCTGTTGGTTCAAATGAACATCCTCCCGTTGAGCCTTGTTGTCTTGGAGTTGATATATGCAATTTTTACGACATCGCCGAGTGCCCTGTTGCGGATTGGTGCTATGTCGATAAAGAATCAAGCTGTGTTTTGCCAGCAGATTGGTGCGATCCAGTTGACGAGTAGTTTTGTGGCTAGGAACTATTTGGTCCAATTCAGAATAAGATGGGAACAAATACCAAAATCTCGTGTCTGGGAGGAGTTATGCCATTATTGCAAGGTCTCGTTGGATTAGCCTTTATACTTGCGTTATATCTGGCACCTTTTTTAATTCTATTCTTCATTATCCGGCTCTTTCTTCGGAGAAAATAGGAGTGTCACGCAAACATTAGCGTAGCTTTCTTCCAATATGAGCCGAGCATTGGCAAGTGGAATAAGAAGCCCGACCGTTCGCCACAT
>DXMX01000043.1:14192-16364 GCA_019413955.1 Collinsella sp. | reverse complement strand
GCGGTGCCGGACTTAGCCTTCTCGTACTCACCCTTGGCGGTGTTCATGTTCACATCGGCTGCGGTGAAAGCGTCCTGGGCGGCATCCTGCCCGTTTACAGCTGCGAAGTAAGCTTCCCTAGTAGTTCCAAAGTTCTTCTGCGCCTCGGCGAGCTTGCCCTGAAGCTCCTTGAGTTGCGCCTTCTGCTCCTGCGTGCCGCCTGCGTTGTAGGCGGAATCGATGTAGTCGTTCAGGAGCTTCTTGAACTCGGAGACAGTGAAATCAGCCTCACTGTCAAAAGAGCTGTTATCGAAGATTGTTACCTCGGAATCGGTGTTCTTACCGCTACCGGTCGCGATGCCAATAGCCTTCGTGCCGGCATCGATGATGTTGAGATAGTGCCCGCACTCATGGTAGATGCTGCTGTAGTGCTGGTAGATATAGTAGGAATCATATCGATGGTTTCCAAGGTCACTATTCTTCTCGACGTACTTATCGAATGCCTCTTTTTCCTGAGTGTAGAGACCGGTGTAGGGCCAGCCTAGGGTGTCCTCAGTCTCGCCGCCGGTATATGCACCGCCTCCACCGGCAAGATTTTCACCGTTATCCCAGTAGCAGCCCGAGTGTCCCCAGATGTTCGATGAATATGATGCATTAAGGGCGGCTGCCACAGTCATGCGGAGGCTGACGCTGAGCGCCGACTGACCGTTCGCCTTGCGGAGGTTGTTCTGGGTGTCGAGATATGTCAAGGCGTTGCGCATCTGCTTCAGGGAGAGCGGGTTGGTGTCACGAGACATGTCATGATCGACGTACTGGTCATACCATTCGGCCTTGTCAGCGGCACCGGTCAGCATCGATACGGCTTCCTGGGCGTTCTTTTTCTGCGTGGCTGTGAACTGGCTGCCGCCGATGATGTAGTTCATGAAGCCGAACATACCCTGACTGATGACTTCCTGGTCAACGGTCATGTTGGACTTTAGGTCTGCAATCTGCTGCTCAAGAGCCTCAACCTGGGCATTAGCAGCGTCATAAGCCTTTTCCGCGGCGTTCGAAGCGGCGCAGGCTGCCTCCCACTCGCTGCGCTTCTGCTTGCGAACTTCGACAAGCTTATCGTACGCGGTCTTCTTGTCTGCTTCGGTCTGCTGTGCCTTCTCGTATGCGGCCTTGGCGGCGTCACGCTTACTGGCCGCGTCCTTGTACTCCTTGTTTGCCGCATCGTATGCAGACTGGGCAGATGCCACAGCAGCGTTGGCGGCGTTGGCCTTCTCCTGCGCGGCAGCGACGGCAGCCTGGGCGGCCTGCAGATTTGTCTGTGCGGTGGCGTCGGCATCCGTCGCGGCATTGAGCTCCGTCTGCGCGGTCTTGAGCTCACCAGCAGCAGCTTTCTTGGCGGCCTCAAGCGCACTCAGGTCAACACCCGTACCCGAGACGGCAGCATCGAGCGCGGCCTGCGCCTGGTTGAACTTCTGCTGGGCGTTATCGCGCGCGGTGGTCGCAGCTGCGAGGGCAGCGGCAGTCTCCTGCTTCTTGGCCTGGGCAGTCGTCAAAGCTGCCTCGGTATTCTGCTTTTCCTGCTGGGCGCTGGCCTCGGCAGCCTTGGCCTGGTCCAGATTGGCCTGTGCAGTAGTAACGGCCTTATTGGCGTCATCGAGCTTTGTCTGCGCGTCCTCGACGGCCTTCTTGGCGGCCTCGTACTCGTCCATACCCATGGCCTCGAGCTTGGCTTGGGCATCATCGAGGGCCTTCTTGGCCTCATCCTGCTTTGCCTTGGCGTCCTTGAGCGCCTGGGTCTTATCCTCGACACTCTTGTTGGCTTGATCGAGCTGATCGTTCAGGTCGCCCAGCTTCTTCTGCTGCTGCTCGGTCTTTTCGACGGCGGCTTTGAGCTCGTCAATCTTCTCCTGGAGCGCGGCGACTTCTGCTGCGTTCTGCTCGATTTCGTTGTCGCTCACAGCCTGCGAGGCCTGATTCTTTTGCTGCTGCGCCTACTTTTGAGACTGGCCCGCCGCGTCGGCCTTCTTCTGGGCGGCATCGTAGGCGGCCTGAGCGTCCTTGAGCTGCTTTGCCGACTCCTCGGCCAGCTGGGCAGCCGTCTTTACGACCGCTTGGTTACCGGCGGCAACGGTATTCTCTACAGAACTACCCCCCCCCTGAACAGAATCGCCGTTATCGGTTGACGGTGCGGCGATTGCC
>DXMX01000043.1:0-14182 GCA_019413955.1 Collinsella sp. | reverse complement strand
CCGCCAGCGGCGACATGAGCGGCTGAGCGATGAGGCCCGCCGTCAAAACGGTTGCGACGGCGCGGTTGGCAACGCCCTTGACGTTGACGGCCTTGGCCCGAGGCTCAAAGTGTTGTGGACTGTAGTTTGCCATGGCTTTCTCCCTTTGACACGGATGTATCCATACGTATCAAACGGTAGCTGTCGATTTTTGAATTCTGTTGCGCAACATTGGCGACCAGCGTATTTTTGAAATTCACGCTCTCGTGCTTCACAGTTTCGTCACATTTGAAGGAGCTGGTGCATCATATTCTCGCGGGATGGAATTGAGCCTGTGATTTGCATTTGCTCCCGCGTCATCCGCCCTATCGGATTCCGCATCCAACAGACACCCCGCCCGCCACGGTGTAGAGTTAGGACAACGGGCGCGTTGCGCGGACCGCGCTGGAACGAGGTGGACATGGAACTCGACAAACAACAGATCAAGCGACTGCGCGAGCGTCATCATCGACGTCACGGCATCCGCCCCGCTCATAGCGAAGCCATGGAAAACATCACCCGCTTCCTCAAGCGCGCATTCAACATTCGCGAGGGACGCGCGCCCTATCACGTGATCCGCAAGCGTTTTGTAAACGGCGCGCGTCTGACTGGCTCTCACCTGTGTATCCTCATCATCGCCATGCTCATCGCAAGCATCGGCCTCGATATCGATTCGGACATCGCCATCGTGGGCGCCATGCTCATCTGCCCGCTTATGGGATCGGTCCTTGCCATGGCATATGGCATCGCCACGCTCGACCGCGACATTACCGTCGAAGCCGTCGCCAGCCTTGCGCTGCAAATGGCCTTTTGCCTGGTCACATCCACGTTGTACTTTAAGCTCTCGTCCCTCGGCACCACCACGGCCGCCATCATCGACAATTCGACACCGACTGTGTGGGACCTTGCCGTCGCGCTCGCGGGCGGCTTTGCGGGCGGCCTGGGCAACTCGCGCGACCAGGAACCCGCCACGCTCATCGCCGGCGTGGCCGTGGCGACCGCGCTCATGCCGCCCCTGTGCGCGGCGGGCTACGGCATCGCCATCGCAAGCGGGTCGCTATTTCTCTCGGCGCTTTATGAGTTTGGCATCAACGTGGTCTTTATCGCGCTGGCGGCCGAAGCCGTATTGCTTCTTTTACGTGTACCGCTCAAGCGCGACCTCAACGGCGACGGCATTGTGACAGCCGAGGAAAATGCCGAGGTCGACGAGCTGTCGCGCAAAGTACGCCGCCGCATTGTTGTGGGCACGGTGATCTTTGCCATCCCCTGCATTGTTATGACGGCGGGGTCTATTGGCTCGGCGCAGGCAGGCGTACAGGACGGCTACGGCGTCACCGAAACCACGCGCGAGCTTGCCGCGGTGCTGCCGGGTTTTAAAGATTACACCGTCGCCGTCGAGACCTCGGCTACCGAAGGCGAGGAAGAGGGCATCGTCGAGCGCGAGGTTGTCGCCCATGTGACAACGAGCGAGGCGCTCGGGGCGCACGACCGCCACGTAGCCCGCAAGCTCATCGACCTCAACGTGCCCGAACTCGACCGCGTGGAGTTCGATGTGAAGTGATGCCGGCGCGGGATGAATGCCTGCACGGACGCAAGTTACGACGAGGCGCAGATGCGATACGGACACGAGCAAATAGCGGGGTGCAGTTCACACCCGCGCCCCGCTCGCTGTTTTATTGCCGTGAATCAACTGTCCAGATCGACATCGCCAGACTCCACCGTAAACGCCGGATCGGTGCTCACAAGATAAAATCGGGTCACCTTAGTATCTCTAATTAGGTAAATCTGCCCCTGATTGCGTCGGCGCGATATATACGCAACGTGAACCGTACCGAATTCTTTGCCGTTTTCCTTCTTTAATACCAGGATGTTGGGGTCATCCGTACGCTTAAACTGCCCGTCTGTGCAGATTCCGTCTTGGTCGACCAGCTGCCATCGACAGTTGTCCTCCTCAAGAAAAGCCAGGGTTTCCAGACTCGTTTTGTCATCCCGATAGTAACCATCAATGGCAAACCCTTCGGAAGCACATTCCTGCATATAGGACGTTTCTCGGCTTATAGCAAACAGCCCTGTAGCGCCCAAGAGCACAGCCAGGCAGACCACTGCAAGGGTTATCGAAATAGCACGGCGACCCATGTTAGCCCAACCGATAGTTGTTTAACGGAGCACGAAACATACCTGGAACCTCCGATATCAGGGGGAACGTCGCCAGCAGGCTGGCGACAACTATATGTTTCTGATATCAAACCATATGGCTGCTACTCGCGGAGGGGGCATCGGCGAACGGCGTGTTTTCATACTCCATTGGTCAAACCTAAGCGCGGCCCTACAGCTCGTACTTGTACACGCGGTAGATGTACTTATCGGCTTCCATCTCGTAGGTGGCGATGGGTAGACCGTAGCGGTCGTACTCGGTGAAGGTCTTGGCCTGACCCGATGCCACGAGCATGCTGTTCGAATTGCCGACGCGCTGCACACTGCTAACGTAGCCCGAGAACGGCACCGCGATCTGGTCTTCGAGCCCGTAGGTGCGTGCCACCTCGTCCACCGTAAAGATGCGCCCAAACGAATGCGAGCCGCGGCTGTAGTCGGTCACCACCGCGGCACCCAGCTGGCCCCAGTCGAACTTGGGATAGCTTTCGGCCGCACCAAAGTTGTTGTCGTACAGCAGCACTTGGTAGCGACCGGTCGTTGCCGTGTCAGAACTTGGCAGATAGGTCACGCTATGTTGGCCCGCGTTGAGCGAAAAATCGCCTTGGGCCTGCAGCAACTTGTCCTCAAAGCCCGAACCGGCCCAAAAATCGGACAAGCCCACGGAAGGCTGTAGCAAGGTCATTTGCGCAACATATGTCCAGCAAAAACGGGTGGTAGCCGGTACGGCTACCACCCGTTTGTCTCATATCTAGCCCATAGCAGGCCAGCTACTTCTTAATGCCGCGTCCCAGACGCTTGGCGACCGATGCAGCGGCTTCCTCGCTGGCCGGCCCGCAGCTCACACAGCCGTCGTGGGCACGCATCTGGCCGGTGACCTCGTCCATCGCGAGCGGCGCCACCTTCTCGAGCTTAAAGCCCTTGCCGGCGCGCATGTTCTCCTTTGCCACGCTGATCATAAGCTTAATACGGTTGAGCTGGTTGACCTCGGATGCACCGGGGTCGTAGTCCACCGCGACGATGTTGCTCTCGGGATGTTGGCGGCGCAGCTCCTTGATCACGGCCTTGCCCACCACGTGGTTGGGCAGGCACGCGAAGGGCTGCGTGCAGATGATGTTGGGTGCGCCATGGTCGATCAGGTCGAGCATCTCGGCCGTGAGCAGCCAGCCTTCGCCCATGTTGTTGCACACCGAAAGCACCGTGCGGGCCTTGTCGGCCATGGTGCCGATGCGCTCGGGAGCCTCAAAGCGGCGGGACTTTTCGAGCATCTCCTCCACCGGCGTACGCATCCAGTCCACGAGCTTGATGAGCGCCTGCATGCCCGCGCGCGTAGTGGCAGAGCTTCCCAGCTCGTCCTTCTGCAGCTCGGCGTTGCTCATGGAGTACAGGAAGAAGTCGAGCAGGCCCGGCACCACTGCCTCGCAGCCCTCGCGCTCGATGACATCGACCACGTGGTTGTTGGCTGTGGGATGGAACTTGACCAAGATCTCGCCAACCACGCCCACGCGCGGCTTGGTACCCTCGCCCACGAGCGGCATAGTGTCGAACGCGCGGATGGCCTCACGCGCAAGCTTGGTGTAGTTGTGCCTGTTGAACTTAGGCGCCAGCTTGCGGGCACGCGCCATGTACTCCTCGTAGAGTGCGTTGGCAGCACCGGGCGTTGCCTCGTACGGGCGGCAACGATAGAGCATCTGCATCATCACGTCGCCAAAGAGCACCGCGTAGACTGCCTGCTTAAGCAGCGCCGGCGTAATCTTAAAGCCGGGGTTGTCCTCGCCGAGCGCCACGGCCGAAAGCGAGATCACCGGAATCTCGGGGTGGCCGCTCTCGCGCAGGGCCTTGCGGATGAGTGCGATGTAGTTGGTGGCACGGCAGCCGCCACCGGTCTGGCTGATGACCACGGCTGTCTTGGACAGGTCGTACCGACCACTCTCGATGGCCTCCATAATCTGGCCCGTTACCAGAATCGACGGGTAGCAAATGTCATTGTTCACATAGCGCAGGCCGGCCTCGACAGCATCGTGATCGGTCGAGGGCAGCAGCTCCAAGTTGTAGCCGGCACCGCGGAACACCTCTTTGACCAGGTCAAAGTGAATCGGCGCCATCTGCGGGCACAGGATGGTGTAGCCCTCCTCGCGCATCTGCTCGGTAAAGGGCACCTTGGGCCACGCGGTCGAAGCACTCTCGCGCTGAGCCTCAAACGTGTGCTTGCGGCTCGCGAACGCGGGGGCATCCGTGGAGGGCGCCACCGGCGCGGCATCGCCCTGCTCGTATGCCTCGCCCGCGGCCGTGGCCTCGGCCAGGCGCTCGGCCTCCTGGTCCTTAAGCGCCGCCATGAGCGAGCGGATGCGGATGCGCGCAGCACCCAGGTTGGACACCTCGTCGATCTTGAGCACGGTGTAGATCTTGCCACTGGCCTCCAGGATTTCCTGCACCTGATCGGTGGTCAGGGCATCGAGACCGCAGCCGAAGGAATTGAGCTGGATCAGGTCCAGGTCGTTGCGCATCGTCACAAAGCGGGCGACGGCGTACAGGCGGCTGTGGTACATCCACTGGTCGACGACGCGAATCGGACGCTCGGGCTTTACCAGATGCGCGAGCGAATCCTCGGTAAAGACCGCAAAGCCAAAGCTCGAGATAAGCTCGGGCAGGGCATGGTTGATCTCGGGGTCGTTATGGTAGGGACGACCGGCGAGCACGATGCCGTGACCGCCGTGGTCCTCGACCCACTTAAGAGCCTCCTCGCCCATAGTCTGGATGTCCTCGTGGAAACGCGCATCGGCCTCAAAGGCAGCGTTGACGGCGGCATCGACCTCGGAGCGCGTGATCTTGGGTCCACGCACGCGACCGCGACCGGCCTCAGCATCGGCCACACGGTCGACGGCGAGCACCTGGTACAGACGGCGCTTGAGCTCGGTCTTATCGTGATAGGGCACAAACGGGTACAGGAACTCGATGTTCTGCTCGCGGATCTCGTCAATATTGAGCGCCAACGCCGTGGGGTAGCTCATGACGATGGGGCAGTTATAGCAGTTGCCAGCCGTCGGGTCCTCCTTGCGCTCCCAGCGCACGCACGGCATCCAAATGAAGTCGACATCGCGGTCGATAAGGTTCATCACATGGCCGTGGCTCATCTTTGCCGGGTAGCACACGCTCTCGGACGGCATGGACTCGATGCCCGCCTGGTAGGTCTTCTTGCTCGACTGGTCGGACAGCTGCACGCTAAAGCCCAAGCGCGTAAAGAACGCGTGCCAGAAGGGGTAGTTCTCGTACATGTTGAGCGCGCGGGGGATGCCGACGGTGCCGCGCGGGGCCTCGTCGGGGCTCAGCACCTCGCGGTTAAACAGCAGCTCGTTTTTCTTTTTGAAGAGGTTGGGGGCCTCGGTCTTCTGCTTTTTGTGGCCGGCGCCCTTCTCGCAGCGGTTGCCGGTAATGAAGCGCCTGCCGCCGCCAAAGTCGTTGACGGTGAGCTGGCAGTTGTTGGAGCAACGGCCGCAGCGGACATGCTTTTGCGTCACGGTAAGGTGCGCGATGTCCTCAGCCGAAAGGATGGTCGAGGTGCCATCGGCACCGGCGCGATCGCGGGCGAGCAGGGCCGCACCATAGGCGCCCATGCAGCCGGCGATGTCGGGACGCACGGCATGAACGCCGGTGAGCTGCTCAAACGCACGCAGCGTGGCGTCGGACATAAAGGTGCCGCCCTGGACGATCACTTGGCTGCCAATCTCCTTGGGGTCGCGCAGCTTAATGACCTTGAACAGGGCGTTCTTGATGACGGAATAGGACAGGCCGGCCGCAATGTCGCCCACCGTGGCGCCTTCCTTTTGCGCCTGCTTGACGCGCGAGTTCATAAAGACCGTGCAGCGGCTGCCCAGGTCGACCGGGGCCTTGGCATGGATCGCAGCGTTGGCGAACGCGCGCACGTCCATGTTCATAGACACGGCGAAGCTCTCGATAAAGCTACCGCAACCCGACGAGCAGGCCTCGTTGAGCATGATGTGCTCGATCACGCCGTCCTTGACGCGCAGGCACTTCATGTCCTGGCCGCCGATGTCGAGGATGAACTCGACACCCGGCAGGAATGCCTTGGCGCCGCGCAGGTGCGCAACGGTCTCAATCTCTCCGGAATCGGCCTTGAGCGCCTCGATGAGCAGCGCCTCGCCGTAGCCCGTGGTAGTCACGTGGCCGATGGTGCAGCCGGCGGGGATGTGGTTGTAGAAATCGGCCATGATGACCTTGGCCGTGCCCAGGATGTCACCGTTGTTGTTGCCGTACCAGGTGTGCAACAGCTGGCCGTCCTCGCCCACGAGCGCGGCCTTCATGGTGGTGGAACCGGCGTCGATGCCGATGAACACGCGGCCGGTGTAGCCGTCGAGCTTGCCCTTGGGGACGACTTCCTGGTCGTGGCGGGTTTTGAACTCGGCAAAGTCCTCGTCAGTGGCAAAGAGCGGATCCAGACGCTCGACCTCGGCACCCTGCGTGTCACCCAGGGCATCGATGGCCTCGATGAGCTGCGGGAACGTGCTGAGCTTGTTGGACTCGTGCGCCATGGCGGCGCCGCTCGCCACAAACAGGTGAGCGTTTTGGGGCACGATACGGTGCTCCTCGTCCAGATTGAGCGTGAGGTAGAAGCGGTGGCGCAGCTCGGAGAGGTACTGCAGCGGGCCGCCCAGGAAGGCGACGTTGCCGCGGATGGGACGGCCGCACGCCAGGCCCGAGATGGTCTGGGTCACGACGGCCTGGAAGATGGAGGCGGCCACGTCCTCGGGGCGGGCGCCTTCGTTGAGTAGCGGCTGCACGTCGGTCTTGGCAAAAACGCCGCAGCGGCTGGCAATGGGATAGATGGTGGTGGCGTTGGCCGCGAGCTCGTTGAGGCCACTGGCGTCGGTGTGCAGCAGGGTTGCCATCTGATCGATGAACGCGCCCGTACCGCCGGCGCAGGTACCGTTCATGCGCTGCTCGATGCCGTTATCGAAGTAGATGATCTTGGCGTCTTCGCCGCCCAGCTCGATGGCGACATCGGTGGCCGGGATAAGGGTCTCGACGGCACGCTTACTGGCGATGACCTCCTGGACAAACTCCAGGTCGAGCCACTGGGACAGCAGAAGGCCGCCCGAGCCGGTGATGGCGCAGGTCATCTGGGCCGTCGGCAGCACAGTCGCAGCGCCCTCGAACAGGTCGCGGGCGCAGGCACGGACGTCGGTGTGGTGGCGCTGGTACTTGGCATAGACGATCTGGTTGTCGTCGTTGAGCACGGCGAGTTTAACGGTGGTGGAGCCCACGTCGATGCCCAGGTGCAGGTTGCCGTGGGCGTAGTCGGGGTTGAAGATCGCGCCTTCGGGGGCGTGGGCGGCGGTGGCGGCTACGGGCTCGGCGGCGGTGGCGGGCTCGCTAGCGACGGACGTCTCCCCTGCCGCGTTCTTGGCATCGGCAACTGCCTCGGCAACCTTCTCGGCAGCCGCGGTCGCGGCCTTCTGCGCGGCGTCCACCACGGCGGGCGCGGCCTCGCGCGCGGCAGCAACCATACGGTCCTTAATGCCTTCGACGAGTTTGCTCATCTGTCTCTCCTCTTAGTTGTTGGACTCGACGGTTGCGGCGGTGTCGGCCGCGTCCTCGAGCTGTAAGTTCAATAGCTTCATGCCGTATTCTGGCACGTTGATATCGATGGGTTGACCATACAGGTCACCAGGGCGCACAAAAGCGAGCACCGTCATAATGCGCGCCATGGCCTCGGGCGATTCGGTGAGCCCACGCTCAAACCAGCGCTGAATCATGCCGACCTCGGCACTCACGACGTAGGTAACGTAGTAGTCAAAGAACGTGCCCAGTGCCAGGCCCAAAATGCCCGTCTGTGCACGCGGCACCACAGCCTCACGAGCGGTGTCGATGATCCTTTTAATGAAGGCCTGGTCGCCGCCCGGACCCAGCAGCGCACCGATTAAGTCGCGGTTGGCCGCAAGATAACGCAGCAAATCAACCGAACCGGGCGCCGGCTCGAGCTCATCGATGTTGTGGTAGAGATCGGGCAGCTGAGCTGCGGTGATGAGCTCAATGCGCTCACGGATCTCGGCCAGCAAGCCGTCCTCGATCTGGCTGATAAAGTCGGGGATATCGCGGTAGTGCGAATAGAACGTGCGGCGCGTAAGGCCGGCGCGCTCGGTGAGCGACGCGACGTTAATGCGCGAAAGGTCGCCGCTTTCGGCAAGCTCGCTGGCAAGCGCCTGGCGAAGGGCACGCTGCGAGCGAAGGGACCGGCGATCGCATTTCTCGAGCTGGGACAAGCGTCCTCCTTGTTACTCAGCCTGTGCGCTATTGCACAGTGCGAGTATTATTGCACACCGTGTGCATCAACACGTAAAGGCAATATTTGGAATGTGACAAAGGGACAGTTCCCATGTCACATTCAGCGACCGCCTAGGTTGTGCCAGTTGTGCCTGGCTTTTGAAGCGGCAGTACCGATTGTCCAAAAAGTCATTCGTGGGTAGAATAGTGTCGACGGCAGCCCAAGTTGTAGCTAGCTGGGCAGCGCCGTTGTTTGCATTAGGGGGTCAACGCCTTAGCGGCGGCGACCCCTTCTGTTGCGCTTCGAACGCTGCTTGAGTGCCTCGGAAAGGCCGACAAGCGCCGTGAAGAACGAGACCAAAGCGGTCAGAAGTCTCACGAAATCAATCAAATCGGTCATGGGCATCACCTCCCATCAGATGGAGGGCGCTGCCCGGCACATGGAACTGCCGTCAACGATACCGATTCTACCAGAGCCTAGTTATATATACGAATATATGTTCGTATTCCAAGCACACAGACCCCTGTGACAAAGGGGCTGCCCCTTTGTCACATTATTCGATGACGGTGCGGGAGTTTTGCTTGCGCATGGTGGCGAGCATGTGTTTGGGGACGGCATGGGCCATACAGCTGCCGATAGTCGCGCTCGCGGCGGCCTTGGCTGCATCACTAGCGTTTTTGGTCGCGTAACTGTGACGGAAACGCTTGAGCATGGCGATATCGTTGCCACCGTCGCCATAGACCGCGACCTCGTCCTCGGCAATACCGTAGTAGCCCGCCAACCAGGCCACGCTCTCACCCTTGTTGCACGCCACGTCCGTGATCTCGAACATCACCGGATCGAACGGCGCGTTGACCACGCGGTCCGAGCGCTCGGCCAAATATGCCTTAAGGTCGCGCTCCAGCTCGAGCGAGGTCACGCGGCAGTTGATCTTGCACACATCGTGGCGCAGGATGTCACCGATCGACTGGTCGAAATACTGCTCCTCGTGATACCCGCCACGCGCACGCATGCCGCGCATCACGATGCGCTTGATAGGACTGTCCTTTTTAAAGCCCGCCTGGTGCATCTCAAACGATCCGCTCGAAAACATGCCATCGGGCGTGGAGCAGTCAAAACAGATATCCGGAAACTCCTTGAGCAGCTCATCGGTAATCTGAGGGTCGATGGTCCAGGTCTTGAGCACCTCGCCATGGCTGTTGCGCACGATGGATCCGTTGGAGCAACAGGCGTCGAGTGCCAGCCCCGTAAAGCCATGCTCGCCGATTGGCAACGTCGAGCGCCCGGTCGCGGGAACCACATGCAAGCCAGCCTCGGTCAGCTCGCGAATGGCACGGCGGATGGTCCCATCCGCCTCGTGCAGGGCGTTCAGCAGCGTTCCGTCTAAGTCACTCGCAAACATCTTGATCATGGGCATGCCTCTCCTTCGTCTGCACGATATTGTAGACGAAGGTGAGGCATGCCCAGACAATGGCGTCCCGGCGCGGCGGGACAATGCTTCCGCAAATCCACGGTGTCCCTGCGCCTTAAGACAATTGCCACAAGCGACTTTTCAGCCGATAAAACTGCACCGTAGTCAACGTCAGTACCGCCAACATTCCTTCGAATACAATCGCCGGAGCCCATCGATCATATGCGAGCCCGTAAACCAATTGGCCAATAGGCGTTGCACAGGAAAGCATCATATAAACGAATGCCAGCACTTTTCCGCAGGGTTCCTTTGGCGCTGACCGCTGAACAAATGAAACGATTTCAACCGATGTAATGCTTGCCCACGCCATGACCCATGCCGAGCCGGCCGCAAGCGCGGTAAACGCATATTCATCAGGACCGCTCAGTAGCGTGACAATAATCGGTACGACTCCAAAACAGATCATCGCAACATATCGACATATGCCCTTGAAGGAAAAACGATGCGGCCAAATACCGACCAAACCACTGCCGACAAGACCGCCCAAGCCCATAGCCACCTCAATAATCCCAACAAAGGATGACTGTATTCCGAGATGCTTTGAAACAACAATGGGAGCACCAATCGTTAACCCAACTAACGCAAGGTTCAAAATAGCCGCAAGCAAAAACACAACGAGCAATGATGCGTTTTGAACCAGGTACCGAATCGACTCCCGGAAATCGCTTCGGCATGTCGAGCAAGTCGTACTGTCTCCTGTCATTCCAAATGAGGCATATCGCTTGAGTGTGCCCCCGAACAGCAGGGCTGACATCGCAAACGTCAACGCCGCGGTTTCGCATAGAGCATCGATACCAAAGCACCCATAGACTGCCGTCCCGACTACAGGCCCCAAGATATTGCTCGCCATGGTTACCTGCGAGACCAACGCTGTGGCACGCTCAACTTTTTCTTGGCCCATCATGTGCACCGTCTCAATTTGAAGCATCGGTTTCAGCAGCGATTGGATGCCATATTGGACGCAAAGCATTGCTGCCACGACAACGGCAAGAGGCAGCGAACGCTTCATAGGGATAAACAACAGCGATGCAGCCATCAGAACAATGCCGAGCATCACAAGAACCCCGCGATGTCTCCCACGATCCGCCAAGATTCCGCCAGCCGGAGTCGCAAGCACGCCCGGCACGAACGCTATCGCCGCGACGGCACCATATAACGTTGACGAGCCGCTGCAATCGAACAAGTAAAGCGGGCACGCAAAGCACAGTGCCGACAACATCGAATACGCGCACAGCTGTGCAACAAGAAGACCGAAAAGCCTGATAGATCGCACTGTTTTTTGCGCCAACGAGACGCTACTCCTCCGCATTTCAGCCATAAGCCTATCCCCTATACATACCGTTAGTATGTATTTAATGACTTGAAAAGGGCAGCCGTGGCTACCCTTACAAATCAATTACATACCGTCAGTATTTATATTACCACCCGGCGCGGTCCCATACGTCCCAAATCTGCGCCGTTGTCTGAAGCACTTCTTCCCCCAAATCAAGTCCCACCGCGGCAGCCATCTGCGCCAAACATTGAGCGCGAGCGAGCATTCGGTCCTTGGATTCAAGCGGACGGAACAATGGCAGCAACCAAAGATTCGCCAACAACGATACGGCCTCCGCCGCTTCGCGAGGGCATTCGCACGCAATGGAGCCGTCGGCGATGCCCTCCTCGATCACTGGCAAAAGACAGCCATCGGCCGATTCGTCAAACGAGCCCTGGTACTGCATCGCCAGTAGACGCGAGCTTTTTACCGGATCCGCCGCAGGATGTATGCGTGCCCATAGCTCAATTTGTGGAACGACGGACTCGGGCGCGTACAGCCGCTTGAGCTTTTGGGCTCCGTTCATATTACCGATACCAAGCGTTGAGCGGCGGCGCTCAACAATCGGAGCCATTGCCCGATCAAATGCGGCGTTGAAAATCTCTTCTTTACTCTTAAAGTGATGATAGACAGCGCCCTTGGTCATGCCATCGAGGCGGTCGACGATATCTTGAATGCTCGTCCCCTCATAACCCTGTGCGCAGAATAGCTCCAGCGCCGCGTCGAGAATCTTCGCGACCGTCTCCTCGGGATATTTATTACGCCCCATAATCTGTCCATCCGCAACGCAAGTCTTGTGCCTCATTGCAGTATTTTAACGTTGCGGATGGCAGGCAGTCGATTCTACACCGCGGCGGGGCCGTGTTCGCCGGTGCGGATGCGGATAACTTCCTCGACCGGCTCGACCCAGATCTTGCCGTCTCCAACGGCACCGGTGCGAGCAGCATTGCAGATAATCTCGACAATTCCGTCGACATGCTCATCGGCGCAAATGAGCGTGAACTGCACCTTAGGGATCGTGTTGACAAGCAACTCGTTGCCGCGCACGTATTCCTTCCAGCCATGCTGCGCGCCGCAGCCCTGCACTTGGTTGATGGTCATACCACGAACATCAGCAGCAAACAGCGCGTCTTTAAGAACCTCAAGCTTCTCGGCACGAACGATCGCCGTAATCTTCTTCATAGTGAATTCCTCTCTTCAATAAAAGAAATTGATTGTCCTTCACATGGCACGGGTTTTCCAGGTGCCCGAGATTGCTCCGAAAGAGGAGCGCCGCGTACTTTGGTACGCAAGCGACGGTTTGAGGGGCAAGGTCGGGTGCCTGGGAAAGCCGTGCCGCTAGTCAAGTCCGGAGAACGAGGGATACGCGCTCTCGCCGTGCTGACTCGCATCCAGGCCCAGCGCCTCGTCGGCCTCGTCCACACGCAGGCTGCCGTGGAACAGCGCCTTGACCACTGCGGCGATCACCAAATCGAGCACCAGCACAATAGCAACCGTCACCACAATGCCCAAAATCTGCGAGATGAGCAGCGACACGTCGCCCGTGTAGAACAGGCCGCCCTTACCGGTCCATGAGAGCTCCGGCACGCAGAACAGCCCCGTGAGCACGCCGCCCAAGATGCCGCCGATGCCGTGGCAGCCAAACGCGTCGAGTGCATCGTCGTAGCCAAACTTGGTCTTGAGATGGCTGATGGCCAGGTAGCAGACAGGCGAGACGATCAGGCCCATGACCAGCGCCGCCCACGGCTCGACAAAACCCGCACCAGGCGTGACCACCACAAGGCCCGCAACCAGACCGGTGCTGGCACCCACCAGCGTGGGGCGGCCGGTATGCACGCGCTCGACGGCAAGCCACGAGACCATGCCCGCCGCGCTGGCCGTCACGGTGTTGAGGATGGCAAGCGCGGCCACGGCGTCGGCCTTAAACTCGCTGCCGCCGTTAAAGCCAAACCAGCCAAACCAAAGCAGCCCGGCGCCCAACGCCACAAACGGCACGTTATGCGGACGGTAGCTCACCATGCCAAAACCGCGACGACGGCCGAGCATTAAGCAGAGAATCAGGCCCGTGAGACCGGACGAAATGTGTACCACGTCGCCGCCGGCAAAGTCGAGTGCGCCGATGATGTCGCCGATAAAGGAGCCCTCGCCGCCCCAGACCATGTGGGCGAGCAGCGCATAGACCACAAGCAGCCAAATGCCCAGGAAAGCCGTCATGGCACCAAACTTAACGCGGCCGGCTAGGCTGCCCGTGACGATAGCGGCAGTAATCATGGCAAATGCCATCTGAAAGGCGATGTTGATAATCTGAGGATAGACGGCACCGTCCGCGGCATTGCCCTCAGCCGCCTGCAGCACCTGGTTGAGCACCGGCAGGCACAGCAGCTGGTCAAGGCCTCCAATAAGCGGGCTGGAACCGTCGCCGCCGTAGGCCAGCGACCAGCCGGCAACAATCCACAGCACACCAACCAGACCAATGGCGCCAAAGCACATAAGCATGGTGTTGATGACATTTTTGCGCCTGGACAGGCCGCCATAGAAAAACGCCAGACCCGGTGTCATTAAAAACACGAGCATGGTGCAGATGAGCATAAACGTTGTCGATCCCGTATCGTACATTCGCTCCCCCTTGATCGCATAAACGTTGTCGGCGCCCATAATGCGGCCGAGGGGCAACTGGTGTAGACCAGATACAGCGTTGTTAAACGCGGCGTTGTCGAATGGAAATGCTGCCGCAATCTTGGAAACGGCGCAGCAACGGACGCGAAACCAATGGGAAATACGCGAGCAAGGGGCCGCAAGCACACCCGTCCCGGCTAGCGCCGAAACAGCTCGTGAGCGCGGTCGCGGAGATTAGTTGCTCGAATGACACCTTCGTAGCGATTGATGCGCAGACGCGAGAAGGCTTCGATGCCGACGTTTATCGCGGATGGTGCTCGCGGCCTGGCGC
>DXMX01000042.1 GCA_019413955.1 Collinsella sp. | reverse complement strand
CCGCAGTCCGCCGACGCCGCACGCCTGGCGGCAGCCGTCGAGGCCGCTAACGCCACCGTAATCGAGGCCGCCTTGAATGGCCTGGGCAAGCCCGGCATGGGCTGCACAGCCACTTGCGCCTATATCGAAAACGATACGCTCGCCATCGCCCACGTGGGCGACTCGCGCGCCTACCTGCTCCACGAGGGCACGCTCATCCGCGTGACCCGCGACCACTCCTATGTGGAAGAACTCGTGGACGCCGGCGAGATTACGGCAGACGAGGCTCGCGTCCACCCCAACCGTTCGGTCATCACCCGTGCGCTGGGCTCGGACCCCGCCATGTATGCCGACCACTTCACTCTGCATATCGAGGAAGGCGACCGCCTGATCCTGTGCTCTGACGGCCTTTCGAGCATGATTCCCGATAGCGATATCGAGAACATCGCCACGCAGTCCTCAACCGCGCAAATCTGCGTCGACAACCTAGTGGACGCTGCGCTTGCCGCCGGCGGCCACGACAACGTGACCGTAGTAGTCGTTGACCTGGTTGACGATGGCGTTATGCGCGAGGCGCAGCGCGTGCGTCGCCGCAACATTACTATCGCCGCCATTCTGGCCCTCGTCTTTGTGCTGGCAGCTGGCATCTGGGCCTACACGGGTGTCACCGGCTCGTACTACCTGGGTACCTACCAGGGCAATGTCGCCGTCTGGCGCGGCCTGCCCGGCAAGCCGCTCGGACTCAAGCTCCACTGGCTCGAAAGCGAAACCAGCATCAAGCTGTCCGACCTGCCCGAAGACACGCAAAACCGCCTCAAGGCGGGCATTCCGCAAACAAGTGTCGACGATGCGCAGGACACGATATCCAAATACCGCCACCAGATCGACGAGGAGCAGACCCGCCAGGTGATTGACGCGCAGACGATTCGCGACAACACCAATCAGGGATCGACCTCCGAATCAGATTCCGAGAAAACCGCCGAACAGTCCGCCGAGGCCGAAGCCTCCGATAAGAATTAGAAAGGGAGTGCCGCTTATGAGTCGCCGCAACACCGAGCTGCTCTTGCTCATCGCCTCGGCGTTCCCCGTCATCCTGCTGTATGCGATGTACGTGCTCACCGCGGGCGCCGCCATCTCGTTTGAGACACTCGCCGTGCCGATCGGCCTCTTTGCCGCCTTCGCCGCGGCGCATATCGCCGTGCGCATTCTGGCACCCGGCGCAGACCCGGCCATCCTGCCCATTGTCTTTGTGCTTTCGGGCATTGGCATCACGTTTGTGACGCGTTTGGCGCCCACGCTCGCCATCTCGCAGCTCGTCATCCTGTTTATCTCGGTGGCGTTGATGGTAGGTACGCTTGCGCTGGTCAAAAACCTCGACGTGGTCATGCGCTACAAGTACACCTTTGGCATCATCGGCATCATCTTGCTGATGCTGCCCATCTTTATCGGCACCACGATCTCGGGCTCCAAACTGTGGATTCGCATCGCCGGCTTTACCATTCAGCCCGGCGAGTTCGCCAAGGTCTTTATCGTGCTGTTCCTAGCCGGGTACCTGGCCGAGAACCGCGAGCTGCTCTCCATCTCCAACCGCAAGATCTTAGGTCTTAAGATCCCTCGCCTGCGACTGCTGCTGCCGCTGTTTGCCGTGTGGGGTGTGTGCCTGCTCGTCGTCGTCTTCGAACGCGACCTGGGTTCGGCCGTGCTGTTCTACACCATCTTCTTGCTGATGCTCTACGTTGCCACGGGGCGCTTTTCGTATGTCGTTATCGGCCTTGCGCTCTTAGCCGTTGGAGCTGTGGGCGCCTACAAGTTCCTGTCTCACGTTCAGGTGCGTTTCCAAGTTTGGGTCGATCCGTTTAAGGACGCCCAGGGCCAGGGCTACCAGATCGTCCAGTCGCTCTTCTCGCTTGCCGATGGCGGTCTGGTCGGCGTTGGCATCGGCAACGGCATGGCCAACAACATCCCTGTCGTCGAGTCCGACTTTATCTTCTCGGCTATCGGCGAGGAGATGGGCCTCTTGGGCGGCGGCGCCGTGCTCATCCTGTTTATGCTCTTTGCCGTTCGCGGCCTGACCACAGCTGCCCGCGCTAAATCCGACCTCGCCGCCTTTAGCGCCACGGGCCTTACGGCCGCCATCAGCTTCCAGGCCTTCTTGATCGTGGGCGGCGTAACCCGCCTGATCCCGCTGACCGGCGTCACCCTGCCCTTTATGAGCCAGGGCGGCTCCTCGCTGCTGGCAAGCTTTATCATCGTCGCGCTCCTGCTGCGCGCCGGTGACGAGGCGACCGGACGCGAGGCCGAGCTTACCGGCACCGGCACTATGGCCGCCATCACCGATGATCAGGTCGCATCTGCCGCCGCCCCGACGGGCACGCGCTTTGCCACCTCGTCTTCCTACGGCAGCGGCAGCCATTCCGTCGGCTCGCGCATGCGCCGTCGCCTGCTCGACACGCCTGAATCCGGTGTGCTCGGCCGCGTTGCGCTCGCCAACCGTCTAACCCGTGCGGTGCTCGCCTTTACGGCGCTGTTCGCCATCCTTATCGGCAACCTCACCTATGTCCAGGTCATTAAGGCCAAGGACTATCAGGACATGCCGACCAACAACCACACCATCGCCCGCTCCAAGTACATCCAGCGCGGCTCCATCATCACGTCCGACGGCGTGACGCTGGCCGAGTCGCTGCAGCAGGAGGACGGCACCTACGTACGCTCCTACCCCAACGGTAACCTGGCAGCGCACGTGGTTGGCTACGTGAGCCAGCAGTATGGCACCACCGCCATCGAGAGCGTCATGAACGACACACTCACCGGTTCCAAGGACTACTCCAGCTGGAACAACGCCATCGCGTCGCTCGCGGGCCAGACCCAGCCGGGCAACACCGCCAAGCTCACCATCGACTCGCGCATCCAGACGGCGGCCGAGCAGGCACTCAAGGGCTTTAAGGGCGCTGTAGTGGTCATCGACCCGCGTACCGGCGCGGTGCTCGCATGTGCCAGCTCGCCCACCTACGACAACACCAGCATCGATGCCCTGCTGCAGACGGGCGGCGGCGAGGACGGCTCCATGTACAATCGCGCCATGGACGCGCTGTACACGCCGGGCTCAACGTTTAAGGTCGTTACGCTTTCCGCGGCACTCGAGACCGGTACTGCCAGCCTTACCAGCACCTACCAGGCGCCCGGCTCCATGGACATCGGCAACGCACCGGTCACCAACTATGCCAACGAGAGCTACGGCACCATCAGCCTGCAGCAGGCCTTTGCCGTGTCCTCCAACGTCGTCTTTGGCCAGGTGGCAAACGAAGTTGGCGCAAACACGCTCGTGCAGTTTGCCAACGCCTTTGGCTACGGCCAAAAGCTCGGCCAGGACCTGACCTCCGCGGCCTCCATCATGGCCGACCCGTCGCTCATGACCGAGTGGGAGACCGCCTGGGCCGGCGCCGGCCAGCCTGTCGGCATGGACCACACGCCCGGGCCGCAGACCACCGTCATGCAAAACGCCGTGATTGCCGCCGCCATCGCTAACAGTGGCGTGGTCATGGACCCGTACTTTGTAGCCCAGGTACTCGCCCCGGACGGAACTGTGGTGAAGACCACGCAGTCCCGCTCGCTGGGTCAGGCCGTCAGCTCCGCCACGGCCGACCAGGTCAAGCAGGCCATGCTTGCCGTCGTCCAGTCCGGTACCGGCACCGATGCCCAGATCCCCGGCGTCAAGGTCGGCGGCAAGACCGGCTCGGCCGAGACCGGCGGCACCAACGTCAACTCGATGTTCGTTGGCTTTGCACCTTACGATTCACCCACGGTCGCCATCTCGGTGGCCTTGGAGGATTACGACAAACACGACGTCAAGGCGGCCAAGATTGCCGGCATCGTCCTGACCGCGGCGCTCGCCGCACAGGGAGCGTGATGCCCATGATCGAATCGGACACCCGAGGCGCGCCGCGGCCGAAGAGTTAGCGGCAACGCGCCACACGGCCCCAGCGGCCACATCGTAGGTACTACACACATCGTTGAGCGAATAGTTATGTTAGGAGCAGGAATGGAACAGAGGGTCCTCGGGGGAAGATACCTCCTCAAGGATAAGGTGGGGACAGGCGGCATGGCGACCGTCTACCGTGCACAGGACCAGGTCCTCGACCGCACGGTTGCCGTCAAGATCATGCTGCCGCAGTATGCTGGCGACGCAACCTTCGCCGCACGCTTTAAGCAGGAGGCCCAGGCAGCAGCCGGTCTCTCCTCCCCCTATATCGTGGGCGTCTACGATTGGGGCAAGGACGGCGACACCTATTACATCGTCATGGAGTACCTGCGCGGTACCGACCTTAAGAGCGGCATCAAGAGCCACGGCGCCCTCGACCCCAAGAAGGTCGCCCAGATCGGCTCGCAGATCAGCTCCGCGCTTTCGGTCGCTCACAAGCACGAGATCATCCACCGCGACATTAAGCCGCAGAACATCATGGTGCTGCCCGACGGCAACATCAAGGTGATGGACTTTGGCATCGCGCGCGCCAAGAACAGCCACCTCACGCAAGACAACAACGTGCTGGGAACCGCCCACTACGTCAGCCCCGAGCAGACCCGTGGTCAGGACCTCGGCCCCACCTCGGATATCTACTCGCTGGGCGTCGTGATGTATGAGTGCGCCACCGGCCGCGTTCCCTTTGACGGTGACGACGCTATCTCGGTCGCACTCAAGCAGGTCAACGAGCTGCCTATTCCACCGAGCCAGATCAACTCCGGTGTCGACGCCGACCTTGAGCGCATCATCCTCAAGTGCATGGAGAAGGACCCGGCAAACCGCTTCCAGACCGCCGACGAGCTTCGTCAGGTGCTCAACAGCTACCTGTCGGGCCGTGCCGTCAACATCTCGGAGCCCACGCGCATCATCGGTGCCCCCGGTGAACTGGGCGCCACCAAGACTCGCGAGCTTTCCGATCAGACGCGCGCCATGGTGCGTCCCGTCTCGGGCGTGAGCGGCCAGAATACCGCCCGTAGCTCGGTTTCGGGCTCCACCGGCTCCTACGAGGTCGAAAAGCCCAAATCCAACAAGAACAAGATCATCGCCGCCGTGGTGGCAGCCGTTGCCGTCATCGGCATCGTGGTGGCCTTTGCCACAGGACTCTTTGGCGGCGAGCAGGTCACCGTGCCCGATGTGCTGGGCAAGGACCAGCAGACTGCCGTCGAGCAGATCAAGGAAGCCGGCCTCGAGGTCGGCACCATCGACCAAAGCTACAACGACGATATCGACGAGGGCAAGGTCGCCGAGCAGACGCCCAACGGCAAAACCAAGAAGGCCAAGGGCACCAAGGTGAACCTGGTAATCTCCAAGGGCCCCAAGCCCTCCGAGAAGGTTGAGGTTCCCCGGCTTGTCGGCCTGACCAAGGACCAGGCAGAAGCCGCGCTGGCAAGCGTTGGCCTGAAGGGCAACGCCTCCGAGGAGGCCAACGAGGCCGATGAGGGCCAGGTCTTTGAGCAGGGCACCGAACCCGGTAAGGAAGTCGAGAAGGGCACGACCATCTCGTACAAGGTCTCCAGCGGTCCTGACACCACCTCCGTCCCCGATCTGACCGACATGACCGAGGCCCAGGCGCGCAACGCCCTCGATATGGCAGGCTTTGGCGTCGACGTGAGCTACCAGGAGAACGATTCGGTTACCGAGGGCACCGTGATTAGCTGGAACCCCAGCGGCAAGCAGAAGCCTGGCGCCACGATTACCGTCGTCATTGCCAAGAAGTCCGGCAAAGCCAGCGTTCCGGGCAACCTGTACGGCAAGAGCATCTCCGCCGCCGTTACCGCGCTCAACAACGCCGGGTTCTACAACATCGCATTCTGCGATCAGAACGGTAACCCCGTGAGCGGCAACGAAAACGCCACCGTTACGGGCGTCTCCCCCACCGGCAAGCAGTCTACCGACAGCACGATTACGCTGACGGTCGCACTTTCTGGCTCGGGTTCGGGTTCGGGCTCGGGCACGGGCGACGATTCCGGTACGACCAACTAGTCATCAAGACGTTGCCCACAGCGGCTGCTGACGCAAATACATTCGCTCAATTGCGCCCGTTTGCTCCCCCTGCAAACGGGCGCTTTCTTCATCTGAAGTAGCGAAAACCACGGCATACCTTTAAACCAGAAGAGCCCGGCACCGTGGTGGTACCGGGCTCGGCAAATCTCTGGTGCCCCCGGGCGGATTCGAAAACTCCCCCCGCGGGGAAATTGGTGACGCGGGTGTCGACGGTCCGAATCCTGCCCTTAGACCAGAAGAGCCCGGCACCATAGCGGTACCGGGCTCGATATTCCTCTGGTGCCCCCGGGCGGATTCGAACCGTCGACACCCGCTTTAGGAGAGCGGTGCTCTATCCCCTGAGCTACGGAGGCATGTTGTATTAGTGTAGCAGATTTACGCCGCTGTAATGCAGCGTATACCCACTCTTCGAAGTTGCGGTGGAACAGCCCTCCGGAAAGTGCGTCCCACTATCCAGGCAAATTCTGGGTCAGACTTTCCCCATGAGACCTTGCTAGGAAACTGTGACCCAGAATTTCGGCTCGAAACGGGACACGGTTTCCCAAACGACCCCGTTCCGGAAACTACATCCCGGAATCGACGCTCGAACTGGGATGCACTTTCCCGATCGAGCCACATGGGAGACTGCGCCCCACTTTGAGGGGGCGCTCTTTAATGGCTAGTTGCCTTTGTGGAAGAGGTTTTTGATAACGGAGGGGATGCTCTTGGCGCCCTTAGCCGTCACATCGATAAAGTCAGGCGAACGCACGAGCTTATCCTCGTCGACGTACTTGCGGACCGCGCGCAACGTCTCTTTGTCGTCGCGCGTCGAAAACGTAAAGTGACCGTTGTCCTTGGTGAAGATGGCAAAACGCGTAATCTTCTTGGTGCCGCGCAAAACCTCGGCGGCAATATAGTCGACCTCGTCCCACGGGATTTGGATATAATCCTCGGGATTACGCTCGTTATAGTACTCAAACGCCTTATTGCCCACCATCACGTTACCGTGACTGGTAAGCCCCATCAGGCAGGTTGCCGGCGTTGCCAGATCGACCGTGCTGTTCTGAGATTGCGCCATACGCGCCTCGCCCTCCAATAAAAACAATCGGACCGCATCCAGTGTACCCACCGGGTGCGGTCCGTTTCAATGGCTCAAAAGCCCTTGCCTAGCAACTCTCGGTCTTAAGCCGAAGCGTGCTTACATGAAGCCGCAGACGCGACCGATGATGCCGACGGCGAAGAGAGCCAGGATGATGACGATCGGGCTGACCTTCTTCTTGAGGAGCTTGCAGACCAGAAGGGTCAGGCACACGGCGGCAAGGCCGGGGATGAGCTGATCGAGGTTGGCCTGAAGCGTGGTGACCTTCACCGGGTCGAGTGCGTTGGCACCGACAGAGCTGTACATCGTCAATGCCTGCTTGATGCCCTCAGAACCGGCGGGCAGGTTGGCCCAGTCGATATAGGCGCCAGCGGACTGCGTGACCTTGGAGACGACCGGGGTGAAGGAGATGGACACCCAGCGCTCGACCAGGGCGCCGATGATGAACATACCCAGGATGGAAGCACCCTCGGTGACCTTGCCCATCAGACCGCCGGAGAGGTCCTTGGCGATGGAGGAGCCGAGCTTGTAGCCAAACTCCTGCGTGTACCACAGGAAGGCGTAACGGATGATGTTCCACGCGAAGAAGAACAGCAGCGGACCGGCGATGCTGCCGGACAGGGCCAGGGAAGCGCCCAGTGCACCCAGAATCGGGCGAAGGGTGAACCAGAAGGCGGGGTCGCCGACGCCGGCGAGCGGGCCCATCATACCGACCTTGACGCCCTGAATGGCGACGTCGTCAATCGGAGCACCGTTGGCGCGCTCCTCCTCGAGGGCGAGGGTAACGCCAATGACGGGGGCGGAAACATAGGGGTGGGTGTTATAGAACTCCAGGTGGCGCTTAAGAGCGGCAATCTGGTCATCCTTGCTGGTGTAGAGCTTCTTGATCGCAGGGATCATTGCGAAGCACCAGCCGCCGTTCTGCATACGCTCGTAGTTCCACGAGCCCTGAAGGAACTGATGACGGAAGCAAACCTTCTTACGGTCAGCCTTGGTGAGCTGAATCTTGTTCTCTGCCATATGTATCACTCCCCTCCTACTCGTAATCGTTCAGAATGTCGCCGAGCGGGTCACCGGAGCCACCGCCCATGCCGCCACCCTGCTTGGCCAGATCCTTAAGGCCAAGGTAGATGAGGGCAAGGGAGATGCCGATGAGGCCAAGGGCGATCAGCGTGAGCTGAGGGATGGCAGCAAGGACAAAGCCGAGGATGAAGAACGGCCAGGTCTCCTTGGTGGCCATCATGTTGATGACCATGGCGTAACCGACGGAAGCGACCATGCCGCCGCCGACAGCCATGCCGCCGGACAGCCAATCGGGCATAGCGTTAAGCGCGTTGGTAACGGCCTCGGCCGGGATGATGCACAGAAGTACTGCCGGGATGGCGATACGAACACCCTGCATGAGGATGCCGGCGTACTGCCAACGCTCGATGCCGGCGAAGTCGCCCTTCTCGGCGCAGGCGTCCATGCCGTGAACCATAGCGGTAGCCAGGGTACGGCAGATCATGGTCAGGAACAGACCAGCGACCGACAGCGGGACGGCGACGGCGATGGCGGCGGTAACGGCCTTGGCCGAATCGGTGGCGCCACCGTTGAGGGCGAGCACCATGATGATCGAAGAAGCGACCGAGGCCAGAGCGGCGTCAGGCGCGACGGCGGCGCCGACGTTAGCCCAGCCAAGGGCCATCATCTGGAGCGAACCGCCCAGGAGGATGCCCTCCTGAAGGTGACCGGTTACGAGACCGATAAGCGTGCATGCCACGAGCGGCTGATGGAACTGGAACTCATCCAGAATGCCTTCCATACCGGCAAGCAACGCGACAATCGCAACAAGCAGAATAGTGATTGCAGACATGTATCGGACCCTCCTTTACTATGCTTGAGCGGCCAGTTCGGCCTTAGCTTTCTTCAACATGGCGTCGAGATCCTTGGAGGAATCCGAAGGAACCTTGCGAACCTCGAACTTGACGCCCTTGGCCTTGAGAGCCTCGAGAGTCTTAACGTCGTCATCGCCCATGGCGACGGCGTTGGTGACGACGACCTTGCCCTTGGAGTGAGCCATGGAACCGATGTTGGCTTCCTTGATGTCGACGCCGGCCTCGATGGCCTTGAGCAGATCCTGCGGGTTCTCGAAGAGCAGCATGGCCTTGGTGTCACCAAAGCGCGTGTCCTTGACGACCTCGGCCATCTTCTTGATGGGCACGACGTTGGCATGGACTCCCGGAGGGGCAGCCTGCTCGATCATGGTCTTGCGGAGCTCGTCGTGAGCAACGCCGTCGGAAACCACGATGATGCGGTTGGGGTTGATCTGCTTGGTCCACGTGGTGGCCACCTGACCATGAAGCAGACGGGTGTCGATACGGACGTGGGCGATCTTGATATGCCCGTCGCCGATGACCGTTCCCGGAGGGATGGCGCCTGCAGGAGCAGCGGCGGCCGCAGCCGGCTTCTTCTCCTCGGGCTCCAGAGACTCGGGCTTGACGCGCACGCCAGCCTTAGCCTCAGTCACGAGATGTTTTGCGATCGCATGTGCAGTGTTCTTTGCGTCAAAGCGCTGCGAATATGCCTCGATGAGCATAGGCAGGTTGACACCGGTGACGATAGCCCAGGAATCGTGGCCCTCGATGAGCCCGCTGATCTGGTTGAACGGCGTGCCGCCCCACAGATCAACGAGGAAGAGCACCTGCTCCTGGTCCTCGAAGGAAGCGATTGCTTCCTCGACCTTGGCACGGAAGTCGTCGGGGCCCATGCTCGGCTCGAGCGAGACCACGGCAACAGACGGCTGATCGCCAAAGACCATCGAGCCCGTCTGCTTGATTCCAGCCGCCAAGTCACCATGGCTAGCAAGAACAATACTTACCATCACATAACCTCCTTTTTGTCTACGTATTTCCTACACGACAAAAAAGAGTATAGCCGCAAGCGTGGCTAAATTATAGGAAAAAATGTGAACGGTTGGATTATTTGTTCAAACGTCCTGCTTTGTTACAAGTTGGTTACATCGCTGGTTTTCAGCTATTCCTCGCTAAACATAATTAGTTTGACCATCTTAGAAAACAGATACAAGCACAGCATTCATTAATACCGATTTAAATCGGATAAGAACCTGCTTGACTCTTCGATATTTTGTTTAAACAGACGTGACTTGACTAATTTCGTTAGTTATGCTTTAGCAAGCCGTCAAAATAGAATAGTCATTGGGGACGTTCTTTAATGACTAGTCGTTTAAGAACGTCCCCAATAACTAAGTTAGGCGATGTGGAGAGGGTTGGCGGCGTCGACGGCGTCAGGAGCAGCGGGACCATCAGGGGTAGCGTCTGCCGGGTCCTCGTCGGGGGTCTCGATCTGCTTGATCATGACCTCCTGGCCCTGCAGCAGGTATGTCTCGCCGCTGCCGCAATGGGGGCAGGTCTTGCCGTGCTCGACCGTCGCGTAGTCGCAGCCGCACGCCTCGCAATGCGTCACGGCCTCGACGGGCTCCACGATAAGCTCCGAGCCCTCGGTGATAGGCTTTTTATCCGCCGCCCAACGCCAAGCGTCGAGCAGTAGGTCGGGAACGACGCCCGAGACCTCGCCCAGGAGCAGCGTCACGCTCGAAACGCGACACACGCCATTGGCGCGCGCCACATTCTCGACATCGCGAATGATGTGATAAACGATTCCCAATTCATGCAAGGTAGAAACCTTTCAACAACGGTTGATGCGATGCAAACTCAAAGCAAGGGGACGGCGAAATCTAGTCTGCGCCGTCCCCTTACCCGCCATGGTTACCTATTTACGACCGAACTTGATTTTGATTGCACGCTTTAAAGCATACTTGCCAAGGCTCGGGAGCTTTTGCTCGTATTTGACCATCGTGGAGCACTCGGGACGGTCGCGATCCAGGTGGATGGCATCGAAGGCGCACTTGGTGGTGCACAGGCCGCAGCCGATGCACTTGTTGGGGTCGACGATCGAGGCGCCGCAGCCCAGGCAGCGGGCGGTCTCGGCGCGCACCTGCTCTTCGGTAAAGGTCTCGACGTACTCGCTAAACGGCGCGGCCTTCTCGCGCTCGCGGTCCACGTGGGCAACCTCGCGGCTCGCGTTGTCGTAGCTCTCAATCACGACATCGTCGCGGTCGAGCGCGGTGTAGCGGCGCTGGTTGCGGCCGATGGTGAGCGTGGACCCCGGCTGCACAAAGCGATGGATGGACACGGCGGCCTCGTGGCCGGCGGCGATGGCATCGATGGCAAAACTCGGACCGGTGTAGACGTCGCCGCCCACAAAGATGTCTGGCTCGGCGGTCTGGTAGGTCTGAGGATCGGCAAGGGCACCCTGACCGCGGCTAAGCTCCACCTTGGAGCCAGCCAGCAGGTCGCCCCACACAATGGACTGGCCAATCGACATGACGACACGGTCGGCATCGACACGGCGCAGATCGTTCTCGTCGTACTCGGGCGCAAAACGGCCCTCGCCGTCAAAGACACGCGTGCAGCACTTGAAGGTGATACCGCACACACGACCGGCCTCGTCCAGGTGAATCTCCTTGGGGCCCCAACCGCAGCTGATGTGCGCGCCGTCCTCGATGGCCTCGCGACGCTCCTCCTCGCTGGCGGGCATCTGAGCCTCGCTCTCCAGGCAGAACATCTCAACGTGCTCGGAACCCAGACGGCAGGCGTTGCGGGCGACATCGATAGCCACGTTGCCGCCGCCCACCACAATGGTGCGGCCGGGCAGCGCGTCGATCTTGCCACTGTTGACCTCGCGCAAAAAGTCGACGGCCACGGTCACGTCCTCGGCATCCTCACCCGGAATACCAGCAAGGCGGCCGCCCTGGCAGCCAATGGCAACGTAGAAGGCCTTAAAGCCCTGCGCGCGCAGCTCGTCGAGCGTCACATCGCGGCCGACCTCCACGCCATAGCGGAACTCGGCACCCATCAGGCGAATAACCTCGACCTCGGCCTCGATAACGTCCTTTTCCAGCTTAAAGCTGGGAATACCGTAGGTGAGCATGCCGCCCGGGCGCTCGTTCTTCTCGAACACGACGGGCTTGTAGCCCTTCTCGGCCAGATAGAAGGCACAGGACAGGCCGGCCGGACCGGCACCGATGATGGCGATCTTCTGGTCGAAGCCACCGGCGCGCGTCGGCGTCACCACAGGCGGGACATAGCGAGTCGCGGCATCCAGATCGCGCTGGGCGATAAACTTCTTGACCTCGTCGATAGCCACGGCGGCATCCACGCGACCGCGGGTGCAGGCGTCCTCGCAGCGGCGGTTGCACACGCGGCCGCAGATAGCGGGCAGCGGGTTCTCGCGCTTGATGAGCGCCAGCGCCTCGTCATAGCGACCCTGAGCCGCGAGCTTCAAATAGCCCTGAACGGCAACATGCGCGGGGCAGGCCGTCTTGCAGGGAGCGGTGCCGGACTCATGCGTCTCGATGCGGTTGTCGTTGCGGTAGTTGGGCGACCACTTGGTGTGGTCCCACTTGGTGGCATCGGGCAGCTCCTGACGCGGATACTCGGGCACCTGTCCGCCGGCCTTTTTGCTGCAGAGCTTCTGGCCGAGCTTGGCTGCACCAGCCGGGCACACCTCAACGCAGCGACCGCAGGCCACGCACTTGTCCTTCTCGACCTTGGCGACATAGGCCGAGCGCGACAGGTTGGGCGTGTTGAACAGCTGCGAGGTGCGCAGGGCGTAGCACACGTTGACGTTACAGTTGCAGATGGCGAAGATTTTGTTCTCGCCGTCGATGTTGGTGATCTGGTGCACAAAGCCGTTGTCCTCGGCCTGGCGCAAGATGTCGTAAACCTCGTCGCGGGTCACGTAATGGCCACGATCGGTCTCAACCACGTAGTCGGCCATATCGCCCACGGCAATGCACCAGTCGGCGGGGTCGTCGGCGCAGCCCTCGCCCATCTCGCGACGGCTCGCACGGCAGCTGCAGGTGCTGGCGGCATACTTACCCTCGTATTTGTCTAGCCAATGCTCGATATGCTCGATCGGCACCGAGGTGCTCGAAGCATCGATAGCCTTCTCGACCGGAATGACGTGCATGCCGATGCCAGCGCCGCCGGGCGGCACCATCGGCGTGGCCTTGGACAGCGGTCCCTTAGACGCCTGCTCAAAGAACTTAGCATAGACCGGATGCTCCTCGAGCTGGCTCACGCGCATGTTGAGGAACTCGGCAGAACCCGGCACCAGCATGGGCAGCACCCATTGCTTGGCGCGCTCGGGATTTTCCCAGTTGTACTCGAGCAGGCCCGTGTAGCTCATATCGTCGAGCATCTTCTCGATCTGGGCCTCGGGCATGCCGGTGAGCTTGATCATCTCGGGCAGCGTGTAGGGACGGCGCATCTTCATCTTGCAGAGTACCTCGGCCTGCTCGTCAGTCGCGGCCTCGGCAAACGACCAGTACTCGTAGCCCAGCAGCTCGTCGCGATGCAGCAGGCGGTTGGTGCAGTGCTCGCACAGTTTGACGATGGCCTCGCGCGGATGCTCCGGCAGCGGCGGCACAAACTCCGCACCGATATCGGGCTCGGTGTAGCTAATCCCCGGTCCGTTGAGAATCATAGTCGTCCCTTCTCTTGCCGCAGCCTGGCACGCACGCAGCGCCCCTCTTTTTACGGGCTCGACATACCCCCATGCCGTTCACCCGTTATTGTTGACATTGTGTCAAAAATAGTATTGACGAACCGTCAACAATATTCAAGACTGTTAGGCGAACGGTCAGGCAAAAGAGGATGAAAGGCGGCAAAACATGGGCAGCAACACAGCAGATACCTCTGTGGTCGATGCCATCCCCGCGTCCGATAGCGCGGCAAAGCGCCTGACGGGCGACGAGCGCCGTCGCGAGATCCTCGCCGCCGTGCGCACCGTGAGTTCCGAGCTGGGCGTGTCCCACCTATCGGTATCGGCCGTGACCAAGCGGGCTGGCTGCACGCGCTCGCTGTTCTACCACTACTTTGCCGATATGGACGCCGCCGTCACCGCCGTTATGGACGAGGCGATCGACGGCTTTATCGCCGAGCTCGAGCAGTGGAACGCCAGCCGCACGGTTGGTGACATCGAAGGCGCACTCGACACCGTCGCTCCGCTCTTTAAGCGCCTGGTCGTGAGCGGCCACGAGTTGCCGAGCACGCTTACCTCAAGCAGCGGCGCGCTCTACGGCGGCTTTCTGCACAACGTGGTCCAGCGCGTGGCGCAATACATTTGCGACACCACCGTGGTGGACTTTGTCGCCCATCATGACCTGCGCATCGACCATGTCTACGAAACCTTCTACACCCTCATCATGGGGTTGTTGATGTATATCCGCACGCACCCCGATGTGCCCGACGAGACGGTCAAGGAAATCATCGCCTCGACACTCCATATCGAGGGCTATACCGCCAAGTATCCGGAGCGCAAGCCCCAGAACTGACGACATTTGGCCAAACTGCCCGCGACGGAAGAGGGGCCGCGGGCGTGTGAAAGGAGAGCAGCATGCTGTTCGATGTTTGGGGTAGCAATACCCTTATCCACTGGGTCGGCTGGGCCATGGTCTTTATTGGCCTGATCGTGCTCAACGAGGTCGGCCGCCGCACCAAGCTGGGCGCGGCAATCATCTTTGGCGTGGCTCCGCTGGCCATGACCATCTACTGCGTCGCTATCGCCATCGGCGTTTCGCAGGGCGCCGAGTGGGCGCTCACCAACCCCACCCATGTGTACCAGAACAGCTGGTTCCACTACGCCAAGGTCTACGCGGCGTTGGCCGGTTGCTGGGGCTTCATCGCCATTAAGTATCAGTGGGGCAAGATCGGCAAGGCACACTGGTTCCGCGCGTGGCCGTTTGTGATCGTCGCCATCAACATCATGATCGCCGTCGTGTCCGACTTTGAGAGCGCCTATCACTTCTTTGTCCTGGGCCAGTCCACTTGGGTCACCTCCGAAGGTGCTACGCAGCTGGCCGGCTGGAACAACGTGTTCAACGGCATCGCGGGCATCATCAACATCTTCTGCATGACCGGTTGGTGGAGCGTCTACGCCTCCGAGGATCAGACTGACATGCTGTGGCCCGACATGACCTGGGTCTACATCATCGCCTACGACATCTGGAACTTCTGCTACACCTACAACTGCCTGCCCACCCACTCCTGGTTCTGCGGCTTTGCGCTGCTGCTGGCGCCCACCGTCGCCGCCTTTATCTGGAACAAGGGCGGCTGGATCCAGAACCGCGCCTTTACGCTGGCTATTTGGTGCATGTTTGCCCAGGTGTTCCCGTACTTCCAGGAGGAGTCCATCTTTGTGACCCACTCCACGCTCGACCCCAGCGCCGCTACTGCGGTCTCGATCGCCGCACTGGTCGCCAACATCGCCGCGATCATCTACATCGCCTACCGCGCCAAGAAGCTCGGCCGCAATCCCTACAAGCAGGATGTCTTTGAGGGCACCAGCGATTGGGAGAAGGCTACCGCTCGCCGCGCCAAGGTGGATTACGCACACGCCGAGTAACGCGCTCGCTGCCGTCCGCATTTGGATGTAGGCGCGTCTCTTTGGCTCCGTAATCTCGCGTTATGCGCAGCCCCCGGAAAGCAATTCGTTTGCTTTCCGGGGGCTTTTTGCTGTCGCGCGTGCATTCATGCACATATTCACAATGTATCGCGCAGATAAAATCGAATTTCCGACTGCACGCCAGCTCTATGTGACCTTAATTTTGGGTACATTGTTGTCCCGATATTGAGCTTGGGGGATATATGGAAAATGAGACGAGGGGCCAAGAGGACGCGGCCCAAGATGCAGCGGCGTGCGCCGAGGCCTTGGAGAGCCTAGACCGGTTTTCGCTGGACGAAGTTGCGTTTGACGAGACAATCGTCGACATGCAGGACGCGGCGGGCGATGGCATACCGGATACGGGCGACGACGTCGAGGATGCTCGCGATGAAGCCGATGTCGAAAAAGGCGATGACGAGGGCAATGGCCAACCGGAACCCAACGCGGGAGATGAGACCTCCCTGCTTGGCGACTTGCCCGTCGACGAATCGCTCACCCGCGAGCTCCCCGGCTTGGGCTCTGCGCCAGTCGTCGACGAGACCATCGCCATGGGAGATATTCCCCTGCCGTCCGCTCCCTCGGCACACGAAGCCGAGGTTCGTCATCGTAAGATGTCGCCCAAGCGCCGCAATCTGATGGTCGCCGGTGTCGTGGCCGTCGCGCTCGTCGCCGGCGGCGCGGGCTATGCGGCTTGGAACGGATACCAGCAAGAGCAGGCCGCCGTAGTTGCCGCAAACGCCCATACCATGATGTCGGTGCAAATTGGCGTACATGCCGCGGGACTCGACTGCTCCAC
>DXMX01000041.1:881-16623 GCA_019413955.1 Collinsella sp. | reverse complement strand
TAATATTATTCGCGCTGCTTGTGAGTTTGCGCTCGAGGAGTTGCGTGGTTGCGATGTCTATCTTGGTTCTCCGTCTGAGATTGCCGCGACCCTTTATGCTCAGGCGTCAAGTCGGCTCGATACGTCGCGTCTCCTGTTCATTGATGACGAGAGTGAGCTTCCGGTTGTCGATCGTTTAGGCCTTGCCTCTGATGCCGAGGACTTTATCCGTATCTGTTCGGGTTTGGGTCTTGAGATGTCCGAGCGCACTGCTCATCGCATTTTGGCAGGGCAGATTAAGCCCGTTCGCGGTGTGACCGCGCGTCTGCTGCGCGAGCGTGATTCGTCCTCGCATGCGCCGGCTCCTGTCGATCTTGCGAATGATCGTCGCGGGCTACGTATTGCCAAGGATGACATGGCACAGTTTTCGCGTGCTGTGGAGCGTGACTTTAATGACCTTGCCGCCCGGTACTATCTCAACCTTTGTGGCGACCCAAAGATTCGTGTTTCGCGTGATCGAATCACTGTGACCTTCGATCTTGCCAAAGAGGAATAGTGCCTTTACCGAGTCCACTCGGTACGATACAGTTATTGCAGTTAAAACGTACTTTTAAACGCAGGAGTTTCTTCATGGATTGCCTGAAGGTATCAAGCAAATCATCGCCCGCGTCCGTTGCCGGCGCCATCGCCGGCATGGTCAAGGATGGTGTACCCGTCAACATCCAGTGTGTCGGCGCTGGTGCTGTCAACCAGGCCATTAAGGCCGTGGCTATCGCGCGCGGTTTTTTGATTCCAACCGGTTTTGATATTTCCTGCGCGCCCGTGTTCTCCGACATCCTCATTAACGGGGAGTCGCGCACGGCCATTCGCCTTTCTATCTACGTTCACCAGATCAATCGAGCTGCTATGGATAACGTCGTCATGGATGATGTTAAGCCTGTGGCATAGCTTCTGCTTGCCTCGATTCGCCCCCCTCTCCATCGTTAGGACTTATGCACATGGACCAGCGTTCCGTACGCGATATTCTTGCCGGTAAAACCTACTTTATCCGCACCTTTGGCTGCCAGATGAATCAGCACGACTCTGAGCGCGTGAGCGGTCTGCTCGATTCGTATGGTTGCCTCATGGCGCTCGATCCCGAGCATGCTGATATTGTTGTCTTCATGACATGCTGCGTGCGCGAGGCCGCCGATACTCGCCTGTACGGTCAGTGCAATTCCTGCAAAAGCCTGCCGCCTTCGCCTTCGGGCAAGCGCGTGGTTGCCGTTGGTGGTTGCATCGCACAGCGTGATGGCGAGGGCCTGCTCACCAACGTCGATAACGTCAATGTCATCTTTGGCACGCATTCTATTGCACATGTGGCCGAGCTCATTGCCGAGGCGTTCCTTGACGGCAAGCGTCATATCCGCACCAATGAGCATGAGGATACGGATGCCATGAGCATGCCGTGGCATCGCGAAACCCAGTATCACGCTTGGGTGCCCATCATGACGGGCTGCAATAATTTCTGCTCCTATTGCATCGTGCCGTACGTGCGCGGTCGCGAAAAGAGCCGCCCCTTCGAGGAGATTGTCGACGAGGTGACCGGTTTGGTGCACCTGGGCGTGCGTGAGATTACGCTGCTGGGCCAAAACGTTAACTCATATGGTCGCGATCTGTTTGGCAAGCCGCGTTTTGCCGATCTGCTGCGTGCCGTGGGCGATACGGGTGCGGAGCGCATCTTCTTTACGTCTTCGCATCCCAAGGATCTTCTCCCCGAGACCATCGACGCCATGGCCGATACGTCTGCCGTTATGCCGCAACTGCACCTGGCCGTCCAGTCAGGTTCGACGCGGATCCTCAAAGAGATGAATCGCCGTTATACACGTGAGGACTATTTGGGCCTGGTCGATCGCATTCGCAACCGTATGCCCGATATCGCGCTCTCGACCGATATTATCGTTGGCTTCCCAGGCGAGACTGAAGAAGACTTTGAGCAGACGCTCTCGCTTGCCGAGACGGTCCGCTATGCTCAGGCCTATACCTTCATCTATTCCAAGCGCGCCGGTACCCCGGCCGCAGAGATTGACGATCCTACGCCGCATGAGGTTGTTCTCGAGCGTTTCAACCGCCTGGTTAAGGTTATCGAGACCACGGCACACGAGTATAACCAGGGTGAGCTTCATACTGTGGTGCCGGCGCTCATTGAGGGAACGAGTAAAAAGAACGACGCGGTCCTGCTGGGCAAGAGTCCCAAGAATCAGACCGTGCATGCGCCTATCCCCGAGGGTTACAGCATCGATCAGCTTGTTGGCAAGATCGTTGATGTTGACGTTGACGTTGCCAAGACCTGGTATTTGTCCGGCTCCGTTGTGGGCGAGCCGCGCTAATGGTTTCTTCCGGGGCAGGTCTTTCCGCCGTTGCGATCGTCGGTCCGACGGCGGTTGGTAAGAGCGATGTTGCCGACCGTTTGGCAGCTCGTCTTTCGTCCGAAGTGCTGTCGTGCGATGCGATGCAAATCTATCGCGGCATGGACATCGGTACCGCAAAGATGACGCCCGATGAGTGTACGGCGCCGCTGCGTCTCGTCGACATTGTAGAGCCGGGTGTGGCATATTCTGCTGCGCTTTATCAGGTTGACGCTCGCGCGCATGTTGAGCGCTTGCTTGGCGAGGGCCGCCTACCGGTGTTTTGCGGGGGTACGGGGCTGTATCTCAAGGCCGCCCTCGATGAGATGGACTTTCCCTCGGGTGAACTTGAGGACGATCGCCGTGTGGGCTATCAGGAGCTTGCCGAGCGTATTGGCGAGGAAGAACTGCATGCCCTGCTTGCCGAGCGTGACCCCGAGTCCGCTGCGGTCATCCACCCCCATAATGTTCGCCGCGTGATTCGTGCGCTCGAAATGCACGATGATGGCGTCTCCTATGCGCAGCAAAAGTCGCAGTTTAGTGTTCCGCGCGAGCATTATCACGCTCTGTGGTTTGGTCTGACGCGTAATCGCGAGGTGCTCTATGAGCGCATTAACCTGCGCGTCAATCTTATGTTTGAGCAGGGTCTTGTTGATGAGGTTCGCGGTCTTATGGACCAGGGGCTGGGAGATGCCCTGACTTCGATGCAGGCAATTGGCTATAAAGAGATCATCGATGCTTTCAATGGCGTGATTTCTATGGATGAGGCTCGCGAACTCATCAAGATGCGTTCGCGTCGCTATGCCAAACGTCAGCTTTCGTGGTTTAAACGCGATGATCGCATCGTATGGTTTGATATGGATGAATTTGCGATCGATGAGGTCGTTGAGGATATCCTGCATCGTATTGAGGCTGTCTAATGGCCCGTTTTCCCCTTGTTCCCACGGCACCCGAGCCCGAGCGTGCCATTTTGGTTGGTGTTGAATGGCGCGACAATGCATGGCCGCTCGATCGCTCGCTCGATGAGCTGGAGCGTCTTGCCCACACGGCTGGTGCCCAGTGCGTGGCGCGTTTGTCACAGCGTTTGGTAAAGCCATATCCTAAATCGTTTATCGGTTCCGGTAAGGTTGAAGAGTTGTGCGGCCTGGTGCATCGCATGGATGCCGATGTCGTTATTTTTGACGATGACCTTACGCCTTCGCAACAATCTTATTTGGAGAAGGCCGTGGGCGAGCCGGTAAAAATTATCGATCGTACAGCACTGATCCTGGATATCTTTGGCCTGCATGCTCAGACGCGTGAGGGACGCCTGCAGGTACAGCTGGCACAGCTTCAATATCTGTTACCTCGCCTGCGCGGCATGTGGAGCCATCTTGCCAAGGAGCAGACGCGCGGTGGCATCGGCTCACGCTTTGGACAGGGTGAAAGTCAGCTCGAGGTCGACCGTCGCTTGATTCGCAACAAGATTGCCGCGCTTCGTCGTGAGCTTAAGCAGGTTGAACAGCGTCGCGATGTCCAGTCCAAGAGCCGCATTGAGTCACCGGCGTTTCGCGTCGCGTTAGCCGGTTATACCAATGCCGGTAAATCGACGTTGCTCAATCGCCTGACCGGCTCTACGGTACTTTCGCAGGACAAGCTGTTTGCTACGCTCGACCCGACGACGCGTTCGTATCGCCTGCCCGGCGGTCGCGGCATGACGATTACCGATACCGTCGGCTTTATTCAAAAGCTACCGCATGGTTTGGTCGATGCCTTTAGATCGACGCTGTCCGAGGTGTTGGGTGCCGATTTAATTCTCAAAGTCGTAGATGCGTCTGACGAGGACTATGAACGGCAGCTGGAGGCTGTTGACCGCGTGCTTGATGAGATCGGCGCCGGAGAGCGTTTAACGCTTACCGTATTCAATAAAATCGATCTTCTCGATAGCGTTGATCGATTGAGCTTCCATCGTCGCTATCCAGAGGCCGTGCTGTTCTCGGCCCAGACGGGCGAGGGACTCGACGATCTCGTCGACCGTATTGCTCGTGAGGCGGCTGCTACCGATGTGTTGCTTTCTGCTGATATCCCGTATCGCGAGGGCGCCCTCATCACGCTGGTGCATGAGCAGGGAACCCTTTTGCACGAGGAATATCTTGAGGACGGCGTTCGTATTGTGGCGAAGCTGCCGGCCCGTATCGCGCCGCGGCTCGAGCGTTATCGCACCGAGTAGACGAGCTCCAAAATGCCCAGAATGATGGGCTGATGCAGCAGATAAAAGGGGAGTGCATGACGTCCAAGGCTGGCGAGCGCCGGGATGGGATTCGCGTAGGCCCAGCTAGGGACGGTCTTATCGATTCCCTTCGCTATGTGTGCGGCGAAGTATCCTGCAAGATACATAAAGATAAACGGGATGATGGGGTAGTAATCACCTGAGATAAATCCAGGGCTCGGAAATCCTAGCCACGCCAGGTATGGGACAGGGTAGGTCGTTTTGGGGATGCTCCAGGTGAGGGCGAACAACACAAGGCATAGGGACACGCCCCATCTCGCCGAAATCTTCTTAAGGACGGGATTGGTCAACGCTACGATGCCGGTACATGCGGCCATACAGTAGATGATGCCAAAATTAACCGAATCGTCGACTGAGACAAGTGTTGTTGCCAACCAGACGACGAGTGCTGCTAAGGCGTATTTGGCGGCACGTTTGATATTGTTGCGCGAAAGAGTGCACATCCAACCCGCGATAAACAAGAATACCCAGCTGATGCTGGCGCGCCAGATGTCTTGAAAGACGGTCTGGGTAAACCAGGGCATATCCCAACCGTACAGGTAGGCGAGATCGTAGCAAGCGTGAAAACCTGCCATTGAAATCATCGTAAACCCGCGGACGGTATCAAAGATAGTGATGCGTTTTTGC
This sequence comes from Collinsella sp., assembly GCA_019413955.1. Lineage (GTDB taxonomy): Bacteria > Actinomycetota > Coriobacteriia > Coriobacteriales > Coriobacteriaceae > Collinsella. The sequence continues at coordinate 11,361 of DXMX01000041.1, read as the reverse complement.
ATTACGAGAACCGGCGCATCAAGCCGACGACTTTACCCAAGATAACGGGATTCGTTGCATAGATAGGCTCCATGGTGTCATTCTCGGGCTGCAGGCGTACGCGTCCCTGCTCCTTGTAGAACGTCTTGACGGTCGCTGAACCATCAATCATGGCCACGACAATTTCGCCGTTCATGGCACTCTTTTGTTCACGGACGATGATGTAATCGCCATTGAAGATGCCGACATTGATCATTGAGCTCCCATGCACCTCAAGGATAAAGGAACCCTGATCAGTGGCGATTTCGGTCGGGATAGTAAAAGTGTCTTCGATATTCTGCTCGGCCAGAATGGGAATCCCAGCCGCGACGCGACCAACGAGCGGTAGCGAGACCGTTCCGCGAGGTGCGGTGGGCTCGTCAGATTTAGAAATTGAGACAGAGGAACCGTCCTCGTTAAAGAGTTCCAGGGCGCGCGGTTTGGTGGCATCGCGCTTGAGTAGCCCGCGCGCCTCCAGAGCAGATAGATGGGCGTGCACGGTGCTGGGGGAGGAAAGGCCCACGGCAGAAGCCATCTCGCGCACGCTGGGCGGATAACCCTTCTCCTGCTGATATTCCTTGATGAAGTCGTAAATTTGCTGCTGACGCTTGGTAATTTTGCGAGCCATCAGGGCATCCTCTCTACCCGTGTCAAACAAATGTTCGAATTTTGCTTGACAGGAACAACTGTTCGAAGATAATAATAACCGAACATTCGTTCTCGCGCCAGATATTTTTGTCCGCGCGGCTTGATAAAACTGTTCTCAGCAAAACACGCGAGAGGAGAACATGATGAACGCAACGAATATGGTCCAGGGAAACCTCGCCCTTAAGCTCGTGACGCCTGCTGAACCCACTTTTACGGTTGTTCAGGGTGGCCGCTCCGGCTTTCAGCCTTTGACCGTAAAGCCTGCTCGCAATCAGCAGGCTGCAGTTGTGCCGGCCCGCGTTGCCCTGAAGGTTCCGACGATTGTCGCCGTTGCCGTTGCGCTTACGCTCTTCTTTGTCCTCGCTACGTCGGTCTTTAGCGCTCGTCACGCCGCGTATGCCGAGTCCGTTTCCAACGTTACCTACGAGACCATTCGCGTTCAGCCTGGTGATTCTCTTTGGTCGCTTGCCGAGGAATATCCAATCGAAGGCCTTTCCACGCAAGAGACTTCCGACATGATCCGTAACGTCAATCATCTGGAGCATGGTTCGCTCGCCGCCGGTGCGCATCTTAAGGTTCCTGCTCGTTCGTAATCATTATCGCGCTGCACATGGTACCCTTGTTATCGTTTAAGAGGAGGTACCATGCGCTGTCCCAAATGCGGCAAGGCACATACCCGCGTCGTTGATTCCCGTATGCAGGAGTCAAATAACACCATTAAGCGCCGTCGCGAATGTTGCTCGTGTAACTACCGCTTTACAACGTTCGAGCGATGCGAAGACCCAATTGAGGTCATTAAGTCGGACGGAACCAAGCAGCGGTTCGATCGCAATAAGCTGCTCGTCGGCTTGATGCGCGCCACCATCAAGCGTGATATCGACACTAAGAAGCTCAATGAGATTATCGACGATATCGAGGTCGAGCTGCGTTCTCGTACGCTGACGGCCGTCACGTCCCATGAGTTGGGTGACATGGTGCTCAAGCGCTTGGCCAAGATCGACAAGGTGGCGTACATCCGCTTTGCCTCGGTCTACCGCGATTTCAAAGACGTCGATGAGTTTCTGCAAGAGCTTGACAAGCTAAGGTGATTCCATGTCCAACATTACCGTTAACATAAAGCGTCTCGACCCCACCGTCGTGCTTCCCAAATACGCCCATCCCACCGATGCCGGCTTGGATCTGCGCTCCAACGAGGACTGCGTCCTGAAGCCCTTCGAACGCCGTCTGGTCTCTACTGGGCTGGCCATCGCCCTGCCCGATGGCTACGCCGGCTTCGTCCAGCCCCGCAGCGGCTTGGCCATCAAGCAGGGCCTGTCTATAGTCAATACGCCGGGCCTCATCGACGCCCACTACCGAGGAGAACTCAAGGTTATCCTCATTAACCTGGATCCCTCCAACAACATCCAAATCAACAAAGGCGACCGCATAGCCCAACTTGTCATCCAAGAAGTCCCCACGGTCAACCTCATAGAAGTAGAAGAACTAGACGAAACCGACCGAGGCAACGGAGGCTTCGGCTCCAGCGGCGTCGCTTAATCATTTTCAAGATGTAGAGTTGGCCTCTCACCCGGGGCCCACACATATCATCCCGTGCTCAAACATTCTCGCTACGCTGCGAAACTGCGCGCGGGACGATATGTGTGGGCCCCGGGTGAGAGGCCACATACTTGAATATGTATTTCGACTTGCGCGGTGGGCCTCATCAATATAATTACGACTTGTTTGTTGTTCTGACTCTCTATTAGCTGGACTACATCCTTGTAAATCCTAACCGGGAATGTGTTTTAGGTTCTAGTTAGTATGCGGCAAAGGGATACCGCCTTTGTCGCATCGGCTTACTGTATTTATATTTTCCTGTTTTACCTTTGCAGGTTCTAATGGAGGGGATACCGAAGTAGCTGCTAGTAAGTAAACGCAGCCGCTCTGCCGGAGCCGCCCTTATATCGTTCCACGCGCAGTTTCGCAGCGAAGCGAGAATGTTTGAGCATGGAATGATATAAGGGCGGCTCCGGCAGAGCGGCGGACATTCGACTAGCGGATATGCGCGGGCTTTCCGCCCCAGTAGAAGCGGCAGAAGGCTCGTTTGCGCTTTTGGGGCTTGCCTACGAGCTCCATGGTTGCGATGGCGATGTCTTTGGCAGCGTGAGGGCGGCGTAGTACTTCGCCGTTGATGAGTAGGGCTTTGAGTGATTCGGGATGGTCGTGCAAGTGACGTAGGGTTACGATGAGTTCTCGTGCGGTGGTGACATGCATGCTGGCGCCCATGCCGGTGAGCATCGTGGTGTTGGCCTTTTCCTGACCGTATGATTTGCCCAGTAGGATCATCGGCAGATGCGCGCACAGGCACTCGGTGACGGTGAGCCCGCCCGATTTGAGGATTGCCAGGTCGCAGCCGTGCATGAGGGCCGCCATGTCATCTACGTAGTCCAGTACCGTCACGTTGTCGAGCTTCATGGCGTCGAAGAGCGTTTTGAGTCGGTTGGCGTATTCCTTATCCTTGCCCGGTAAAAAGACAAAGTGCATGTCCTCAAAGCTGCGTAAGAAGGGGAGCGTGTGGTCCATCGCGGCACGGAAACGCACGTATGGTTGGGGCAAACTGGCGCCGGCCATCACCAATACGACGGTTTTGTCTATGGGGAGATTGAACTTGCTGAGCTCATCTTCGCGTTTGTAATCTGAATCGAAACCGGCACGAATGGGAATGCCCGTTATGCGGATCTTTGACTCGGGAACCTTGCGCGGGCGCAGCGTTTCGGCCATAAACTCGTTGGCTACGCAGAATAGGTCGGTGTCCTTGTGGGGCCAAAAGCCTTCAACTTCATAGTCTGTTGGTACGCAGATGACCGGGTAATCGATACCCGTGATGACGCGGGCGCCCACAGCGACGTTGGCCGCCGTAATGTGTGTTGCGACCACGGCTATGGGCCTGCGGGTCCGGACGTATTCGTTGAAGGCGGGGAACATAATTCGTGACCATGCTGTGCCGCCGCCCCAGAGCAGATGTCCTGTAAGCGTATATCGCCAGGTCAGGTCGTAAATGGGACGCGTGGCGCCGGTAAACGACGCTGCTGTTTTATTACCATCGAACCTTATGCGTCCAAAATCGAGGATATCTAGGACTTCGATCTCAATATCCTTAGGGATTCCCTTGGTGCCGCGGATAAGGTCAAATGCTTGTGCAATCGCGTTGGCGGCGGCTTTGTGGCCCGATCCAACCGATGCGTGCACAATGGTTACCAGGGGTTTTTGTGCAGGTAAAACGGTCATTTGCTCCGGTTGGGGAGTGGCTTGCATGGGCAGGGGAGCGCTATTGCTCGTCTGCGTTTGATCCATCGATAACTCCCCTTCAGCTTTGTTACGCGATTTATTATTGTAGTGCATGAGTGTCATGTTCACGTAAATTTGGGTATGAGCGCAAAGAACGACAACGTTTCGACGAGAGGATTCTTCATGACTACCGATCAGCCGATTGATGTTGCGATTATCGGTGGAGGCCCCGCGGGCTATGCTGCCGCCATTTACGCTGCGCGTGCCAACCTGACGACGACCGTGATTGAGCAGGGCATGTCGGGTGGACAGATCGCCACGACCAATGAAGTCGAGAACTATCCGGGCATTCCGCTCTTGAGTGGCGCCGAACTCGGCGAGCGTTTTCAGCAACATGCAGAGGGGCTGGGAGCGCAGGTTACATGGAGCATGGTTACGGGTATCGATTACGATGCCGATGCAGCGCTGTTTACGGTGCATCACGATATGGGCGATACGCTTGCCTCGAGCGTTATCGCTTGCATGGGTGCCACGCCGCGTCCGGCAGGTTTCGCTGGCGAGGATACCTATCGCGGTCGTGGCGTTTCATATTGCGCAACATGTGACGGCATGTTCTTCCGCGGCAAACAGGTCTTTGTAATCGGTGGTGGCAATTCGGCATGCGAAGAGGCACTGTTCCTGTCAGATATTGCCAGCAGTGTGACCATCGTGCTGCGCCGCGACCAGTTCCGTGCGCCTGATGGTGTTGTTCAGAAAGTACTCAAAAAGGACAATATTACAGTTAGGTACCAAACTATTATTGTGGAGCTTTCTGGTGAAGCGATGCCCACGACAATTACGTTCAAAGACAATGCAAGCGGTAAGACGCATGCCGAGACCTTTGAGCCTGGCTCGTTTGGCATTTTTGTCTTTACCGGCACGCAACCCCATACCGAGCTTGTTGAGCATCTAGTCGATCTGGCGCCTGATGGCGGCATTCTGACTGATGAATCCATGGCGACCCGCACGCCAGGTCTATTTGCTGCTGGCGACATCCGTTCCAAGCGCTTACGTCAGGTTGTTACCGCCGTTTCTGACGGAGCCATAGCAGCAACGAGCGCATACGCGTTTCTCCGCGGATAAGTACGATAATATATCTTATGTAAGGTTGTTATCTTTTAACAAAGTGGTTGGACGGTGTATCAATGTGCTGTCCAACCACTTTTACTTGGCGACTATGTGGTATGCAAAACTAGATAACGTAGAATACAATATATAAATGAACGGAGGATCCTTATGAACCACGCCAAACGCGTTATCCCGATGTCCGATACATCGGTTAGCATTAAGCCTGAGGATATTCAGCCCACTGTGCTGCCCGATGCATTTATTCAGTCCGATATCGTACGCAAACTCAATACGTTGAGTCTGCCGCGCTATGACCAGTTGCCCAATGTGACGCTCTACCGCGACCAGGTCATTGAGTATGTCGCGCTGTGGATGGAGCCGCTGTCCCTTTGCGTTGAGCAGCCTATCATTACGCCATCGATGATCAATAACTACGTAAAGGTTGGCCTGGTGCCTGCTCCGGTCAAAAAGCAATATGGCCGCGAGCAAATTGCCCGCCTGATCGCTATCTGCATCTTTAAGCAGGTGCTACCTATTGCTGCGGTGCAGGCACTCTTTAACATTCAGCGTTTGAGCTACGATGCCCCGACGGCCTTCGACTATGTGGTTGATCAGCTCGAGGCATCGATTCGTTCGGCGTTTTCTGTCGAGCAGACGCCGGTTCCCGATACGGCGCATCAGGTAACGCGTGAGTCGCTGCTTGTGCGCAGTGCGGTTTCCTCCTTCGTTTCGAAGGCTTACTTGATGAGCTATCTCAAGTTCAACGGGTTTAATAGCTAGCCGACGTATAAAACGGGCGGGACAAAGAGCCATCTGTCGCTTTGTCCCGCCCGTATTTTGCTTGGTTGGACTTTATTTGCCTGAAGCTACGCCCATGCCGTAGCCGATGATGAGGCCGTGCATCTCGGCGTAATAGGAATCCAGGCCGCTGCAGGGCATGATGATGGTCTTGGAGCCGGGCCAATGTTCGACTATGCGATCAGCAAGCGCCTGGGCTCCAGCTTCGTTCTCAACGTGATCGATGATGACCTCACCGCCCGTAAAGCCCTCGGCTTCCATAGTGTCGATAATCTTGTTGAGCATCTTCTTTTCGCCACGCGTGTGCCCGACGAGTTCGATTTTACCGGCCTCACTCGCCGTGCCCAAAATGCGGATATTGAGCTTGTTGGCAATGACGCCGGCTGCCTTAGGGATACGTCCGGCTTTGGCGAGGTTTTCGTAATTGCACAAACTGAAGAGGATTTTGCTGTTCTGTTCAAGGCTATCGAAGTATGCGCAAGCATCCTCGAATGAGACATTCGGATTGCTTGCAAGATAGCGGTCGAACAGCAAGAAAATGAGGTCCATTTTGCCGCCAGCTGCGCGTGAATTGACTAGATGAATCTGTCGGTCGGGCTCCTCGGCAAGAACCATATCGCGAGCCGTGGCTGCCGCGTTGTAGCTGCCCGACACGCCCTCAGAGATCGGCATGCAGATGGTCTTGTCTGCCAATTTGAAGAGCTCGGCCCACTCCCCTACGCTGGGACAAGCGCTCGAAGAAGCGTTCGTCTCCGCCTGAACAGCGCAGTTGAGCTCATGAACATCGAGCGAAAGGTCATCGACGAATTCATGCTCCCCCACTCGAATTTTGAGGGGCGCAAATGCAAAGGTGGTATGGGGCGCGGTCGGTTGCCAATCGCGGAGGTTACAGCTTGAATCGGAGATAAGTGCCCAGCTCATAGAGGGTCCTTTCTAATCGTTCCCATTCAATTATAGCCATCTTGCAGACCGATTGGGCCGCTATCTAGTATTCAAAACTAGATAGCGGACTGCACTAAAGGCAAAAGAATGGACCCCATGACTCAAAGCCACGAGGTCCATATCCGTTTGCTTTATCTGAATACTTAGTAGCGCACGAAAATGTAGTTGTTGTTCATGCCGGCGGCAACGGAGCTGATGATAACACCCGTGTTGTAGTCGGAAGCATGAATCATCTGACCACCACCGATGTAAATGCCGGTGTGGTACGAGTTGACTACAACGTCACCGGGCTGCGGATCGGACACACGCGTCCAGCCCATAAAGGTGCCCGTGGTGCCCAGGCGGCAATAGCGACCAGTAAGGCAATAGCTTACAAAACCAGAGCAGTCGAAGCTGTTCGGGCCAATTCCGCCCCAGGAATAGGCGCAACCAAGCTTGCTGTATGCACGCGAGACAACAGAACCGCCATCGACGGACTGGCTCGGAGCAGAAGGCGTCGGAGCCGGAGCAGGCGTGGGGGGCTGCGGCGTCGGAGCAGGTGCCGGCGTAGGAGCCGGAGTGTTGCCGCCCTGGTTGTTGTTATTGCTGGTCTGGCCACCGTTGTTGGTGTTCTCGGTCGTACCGGCAGTCTCGTTGCTCACCGTGGCCTTCTCGGCGGTGCTGGCGTTGATGCCGGCCTGCAGCGCGGCGTTGGCCTCGGCCTCGGCGGCAAGCTCGGCCTGCAGCTGCGAATCCAGGGAGTTCACGACGTTCTGGGCTTCAGCCTGCTGGGCGTTAAGCTCGTCGACCTTCTTTTGCGTGGCGGCGACGTTCTTCTCCTGCTCGGCCTGCTTATCGGTGAGCTGCTGCTTAAGCTCCTTGACCTCTTGAATGGTCTGAGCTTGCTTATCGGAAACTTTGCCGTAGTAGAACAGACGGTTGAGCATATCGCTCAGGTCGTCGACACCCGTCAGAACCTGAAGCAGGCTCAGACCGCCGGTTTTGTACTCGCCGGCGACATAGGTCGAGAGCTTAGCCTGACCATCGGCGACCTCCTGCTGCTTTTGCGTGATCTCGCCAGCAGTCTGATCGAGCGCCTGCGTCTGCGTGGCGAGCTCATCGTAAATCTGCTGGGTTTGGGTACCGATCTGCTCGAGCTTCGTACGAGCAGCGGCAAGGTCGGATGCGGTATCGGCGTAGGCAGGAGCCGCGAGGCCCAAGCCCAAAACACAAGCGAGGGTTGCCGTAGCAGCGCAGCGTGCCATGTTTTTATGCGTGTTTGCTGTGCGCATGTAGCTTCCTTTCCAGTAACTAAGGGTAACGGCTAGTCCACCGTCACCAGGCTAAAGAGCTCCACATCGTCATCAGACGGCGTGAGCTTCTCGCGCGGGTTGAGAAACGCAAGCTCAAGGATACAACCGTAACCGACAAGCTTTGCGCCCATATCTCGCACCAGTTTACCTGTTGCCTCGACGGTTCCGCCCGTCGCGACCAAGTCGTCCAGAATCAACACGGTATCTTTAGAGCTGATAGCGTCGGCATGGATCTCAATGGAATCCGTTCCGTACTCGAGCTCGTAGCTCTGGCTTACGGTCTCGCGCGGTAGCTTGCCCGGTTTACGTGCGGGAACAAAGCCGGCGCCAAGGGCTACAGCCACCGGTACGCCAACCATAAAGCCGCGAGCCTCGGGACCCACGACCTTGGTGATTCCCATGCCGGCAAAGTGCTCGGCGAGGGAATCGGTCATGGCTTTGAGCGCCTCGGGATTGCCAAAGAGCGGCGTGATGTCTTTAAAGATGACTCCGGGCTCGGGATAGTCGGGGATGTCGACGATTTGAGATTCGAAGTCGTACATTTCAGGACCTTTCAATGGGTTGCCGGATAAGCGGCAGCGGTTATTTGGCCGCGGTGGCGGTGCCGGATTGCGAAGGGGGGACGACCTTGAGCGGCTTGACGAGAGAATCCTCGTGCGAAGCCGGCGCGGCTATCTCTTCGTTTTTGGCCTTGGTGGACTCGGAGCGAGTGATTTCCTCATCGAGTGCATCGATGTCGGCGTCCTCGACCACGGCGTTGAGCGACTCAAAAACGCGGTTCTTGAGCAGCGCAGTGTGCACACCTTCCGTCAGGTCGTGAAGCTTCTTAAACGCACGCTCGAGCTTGGCGTCGCGCTCGTCATCGGAGGTATCCATTCCGAGCATGCTCACGAGCACCTGCTCAAACATCGAGGACTCGCGGTTGGCGGAAGACACGTACTGACGCAGGTTGCGCGGCTCGATATGGAAGCGTGACAGCTCGGAGCAGTAGCGGATAATCGGAAAATCGCGACCATCTACAAGCTCGCGATTCTGCGGGCTCTTGATGATGCGAATGAGGTCGTTCTCGGCGAGCGAGCGGATAAACGAAATCTCGACGCCCAGCATATCGGGAATGGTCTCGATGGGATGCAGCTTTTGCTTAGTCTCCTTGGGCTCCGTCTTGAGCGGAACATCGGACAGCAAGCCCACCTCGTAAGCGAGCGTTGACAGGTCCGTGGCGTTTTCCAAGCGCTGCTTAATCACGTTGAGCGGCATGTAGCGGGTCTTCTGCAAGTGCAGGATGACCTCCAGGCGATCAACGTCCTCCTTGGAGTACTGACGGTATCCCTTAGGCGTACGATGAGGGATAATGAGCCCCTCATCCTCTAGAAATCTAATTTTTGAGTTCGAAAGATCGGGGTATGCGCCTCGAAGTAGGTTGACGACTTGGCCGATACTCAGATAGTTGCGTTCGGCCATGCCCTACTCACCGGTTTCGATGCGCTCCGGCGTGCTCTCGTGGTAGATGAGCGTAAACGTACCGATCTGGACGGAAGAACCGTCGTGCAGCGGGGCTGCATTGACGATGGCACCGTCGACCCAGGTGCCATTGAGCGAGCCCAAGTCCTCGATGCGAGCGCCGAGGCCCTCGCGAATAATGCGCGCGTGGCTGCGCGAAACGGTCATGTCATTGAGGAAGATACCGTTTGCAGGATCGCGGCCGATGGTGGTCACGTCATCCTCGAGCTCAAAAGCGGCACCAGTCTGCGGACCCTTGACGATGGACAGAACGGGGGCGGTGATGCGCACGTTGGCCATGAGGTCGGGAACGGTGACGTCGCTTGAAGGCACGCGGAATACGCAGGTAGCGTCAGCAGTCTTATCATTCTGAGGCATATTGTTAACCATGTTGTCCATGACAACCCCTAACTTATCGCGGACGTGCCGCAAATAATGAACCGTACGTAATCATACCCCAACGAATCAGTCTTCGATTTCAGGGTTCAGAAAGTCGATGTCCTCGTCCTCGGGATGCGCGAGAGCCTGTTTAATGGCCACTCCGCCCTTAATGGAGTAGATGACAGCCGTGAGCATGGAGAAGATCACGCCGCCGTACACAAAGAAGATGCCGAGGGGCACCGAGCTTCCGTTGAGGCCCGGGAAGGCCTTAAGGGTTGAAGGTAAAAGATGCAGGCCGTCAATAACGGGGAACCCGAGCAGCATGAGCGAGAAGCCGGTCATGAGCAGCGCTGTGGCAATCTTTCCGGGGAAGACGACATCGATGGGGCGACGGTGATAATGACGCACGATAAGCGTGCCGATGCCCAGATAGATGTCGCGGCCAATAATGAGCACGCAGACCCAGATGGGCAGCTCTCCGCGGACCACCAGTCCCAGCACGCCGGTGAACAGCAGCGCGCGGTCGC
>DXMX01000041.1:0-871 GCA_019413955.1 Collinsella sp. | reverse complement strand
GCCACGAGACCGTCTTAGTCATGCGGGCGATCTGCCCGTCCATCCAGTCGGTGGAGGCGGCAACGGCGTAGATAACGATGGCGATGACACGGTTGTTATCCGTCACAAACAGGTACAGGAATACCAGGGTGAGGATCAGGCGCGTAAAGGTGATGAAATTGGAGATCGTAAAGATCTTATTCGACGGGTAATCGGAAGTGCCGATAAGCTCCTTTTTGATCTTCTTTTTGATGCCCACAGGACTCCCCCGCTGGTTAACGACAAAACTTTCGATACTATACCCGTTCCGGCGATGTCTATCCAGCGTAAGCATAGAGAGTCCAGACATGTGGAGGGCGTTTTTAGGCGGCGGGGATTTCGCATTCGTGTACATCAGCCTCCAAACATGTCGAAAAATGTCGATTTCGGTGGCTGATGTACAGGTTTTTGTTGCGCAGGCGTATCGAGCGGGACAGCCATTCTTCGTTCATTAATCAAATGAATCATGATGATTAATAACAAAAAAGGTCAGGCACTAGGTGCCTGACCTGCAAACTTCTGGTCGGGACGACTGGATTCGAACCAGCGACCCCTTGACCCCCAGCGGGGTCAGAATGACCCTGACCTGTGCTTATTTTGTTAAAACACGCTCAAATAGCGCAAGTAGCGCATTTCCGCATAAGTAAATTTTACCAGCTCAGCGCGGTTTGTCCAGATAGCATATTATCGGCTTCGAGGAGCGCGGTGCAGCCGATGACTTAATCAACGGGGGTAGGAGCCCCGAATCGTCGTCTCTCCGGGTTCCCGCAGGTGGGCCCATCTGTTTCTAATCAACTGCGGATTTAGGAGCAGACATGCAAAACGAGAAATGCAGCAATAAAACCTTACGCAT
>DXMX01000040.1 GCA_019413955.1 Collinsella sp. | reverse complement strand
TCTCCCCGTTCGGTCAGGCATCGCTTGACCTCGATATGCGCGGACAGCATGTCGAGTGCGGTGTGGGACGTCTCTATTTCTGGCACGGCCAGGTTCGTAGGAAGCCCAAGCCCGTTGTCCCCATAGCAAACAGCCGTCAGTGTCTGGGCCACCCTCCATGAAACAGGGTCTATTTCGCAGGCCGCCCGTTCGCCCCCGCGCTCGATGACCGATGCCATATAGCGAGCGAGCTTTGTATTGGACACGCTGACCGCTGCCAGATATACGCCAAGCGCCTCGGCAGGCGTTGGCTCTGGAGCCGGATCCTCGGCATCGATCGTGCCCAGCGCTGCTCGGCAGATATCGGCCCCGTGCCCCGTCAGAGCCAGATCGACCCCATACTGCCCAGCAAGTTCAAGGACCGCATCACGGTCCAAAAAGGCGTCCGCCAGGCCCATCGCCGCATCGCATCGGCCCGCCTTAAGCAAAATCCGGGCCGCCCTCGGAACAAGTTCGGGGCGAACCTCGGCCACCAACTTACGCAAGCGCAAGCGTCCGTTATCCTCCGTGCCCAGACACGTAAAACTCCGCTCGGCGGGGTCCAAGCCAAAGATCGGGTAGTCGCGTACGAAGTAGGACTGGTCGACCATCGATAGCCTCACCCCGCAAGCCTCGAGTTCTGCGATATTGCCCTCGCCCATCAAAATCATGAGACATGCCACGCAAAACAGTGCATTATTGTCGAGCGAAGCCAGGTCGACAAGTGCCGCGCCATATACGTTGACAATCTCGTTTTCGAGCAGACCGGCTACGTCGCCTTGGCCATACAGACCCGTCTGCAATGCCGAAACGAGCTCGGGCACGCCCTGCGTGAGCTGATAAAAGTCGAGCGATGTGCTGATCGAAAACGCCGATGCCCACGCCGAATACTCATAGGCATGCACCTTGAGCATCTGCGCATTGATCTTAACCGAATCGCCCAGCCCGTGAATCAGCTGACGATTTGAAGGACGGCAGGAAATAAAGACCCCTACCCCCATAGCGCGCAGGCCGCGAATCCTGTCGATGAGGTCCTCGGTATCGTGCTGATCGAGGTTTGGCACATTATCAATCGCGATAAGGGAATGCGGTTTGTCTTTGAGTTCTTCAGTAACCACCTCGAGCTGCATAAACACCTCGCGCCCAGTGGCGCGATCGGCCTCGATAATCCGCACGGGGCCTCGCGTCGGGTCGCATTTAACCTCATGGGTGTACTGCAGCAGCACCGAGGTCTTCCCAAACCCGTCGGGCGCATAAAGAACCACGATGCCGGCCTTTCGGCCCTTGGCGATAAGCTCATTCATCAAGCGTTCGCGTCGCACCATATAGCCTCCGCCCAGCGGCATCAGCTCGAGGTCGTCTATACCGCTCAAATCGTTTACCATGCCCGCTCCTCAACTCGACCGTATGGACACTGTAGCCGCAAGACCATACAAGCCGCGCTATGAATAGAGCGACCTTGTGTTTTAGGTTGTCTTTTGGTACGCAAGCGGCAAGTTTTTGTACAGCGAGGGCCGATTGTTATTAATCCCCCGACTAATCGGTCTTTAAGCAGGTAAATGAGCTTGTCAGCTTGTCCCATCTAAGCGGCAGTGTAACGCAGATGAACAAGGTTCAGCCATGTCATTCAACTCGCCTAGCACCCGCTACCGTCTACGACCTTCTGGTGGCATTTTTGCATAGAATCTGGTATAGGATGAATCAAGCTGTTGGACATCCGGCATTCGTCAAGCTTGCGGCAAGTTTTTGGTCAAGTGGGCAAAAAGGGATAGCAAAAAGGCCCCCGCAAAGCGGAGGCCTTAGGCAAGGCTATGTCGAGCTGCAGGATTCGCGCTACTCGCAAAGCGAAAGGGCGGCCTCGTCGGCAACGACAACGCAGTTGGTGTGCAGTTGCAGGATCGAGGCAGGGCACTCGGGGGTAACCGGACCAAAGCACATGTCATGCACGGCTTGGGCCTTGGCCTCGCCATTGGCGACAACCAGGATCATGCGGGCATACATGATGGTCTGAGTGCCCATGGTGTAGGCCTGACGGGGCACGTCGTCGATGCTGTCGAACAGGCGGCTGTTGGCCTGAATGGTGCTCTCGGTGAGGTCGACGCAGTGCGTACCCTTGGAGAAGTGGTCATCGGGCTCGTTGAAGCCAATGTGACCGTTGTTACCGATGCCGAGCAGCTGCAGATCGGGGTAACCGGCGGCAGCGACGATCTTGTCATACTCAGAGCAGGCAGCGGCAGCGTCGGGATTGGAGCCATCGGGCACATGCGTGTTGTTCAGGTCGATGTTAATGTGATCGAAGAAGTTCTCACGCATAAAGTAGTGGTAGCTCTGGGGATCGTCGTGCGAAAGGCCGCGATACTCGTCGAGGTTGTAGGTGCTGACCTCGGCAAAGTCGACGTCACCCTTCTTGTACCAAGCGGCGAGCTGCTTGTAGGCGCCAATCGGGGTGGAGCCGGTGGCAAGACCCAGCACGCAATCGGGCTTGAGGATAACCTGGGCCGAGATGATATTGGCGGCCTTGCGGCTCATATCCTCGTAGTCTTTAGCTTTAATGATCTTCATTACGCGTCCTTTCTCGTACAAGAGAGGCAAGGCTCCCCTTACAAGCACTTGCCCGCGGCCCGCGTCGGCCGCAACCAACGTGTGCGGCCACCAGGGCGAGGTCGCGTAATGTATGTGTCTCGTGTCTACCCGCGTCGAGGCCCCTGCCCGTCCACGGTGACCCAAAGCCGTTTAGCTTCGGACAAATCCCATCTTGCCACGGAGGGCGCCCTCTTTCAAGGGCGCCCTCCGTAAACGTGTTTGAATTGTAGGCTAAAGGCAAAGCGGAGCGACTAGCGCTCACGCGCGACGATGAGTTGGTCCATCTCCTCGACATGCTCGCCAACGGAGCCCTTGATGCTCGAGAACTCAACAGAGTTGCACACCAAGATGGGAACCGTCACATCGTAACCCTCGGCAGCAATTGCCTCGCGATCGAACTCGATGAGCACATCGCCCTTATGGACGATGTCACCCACTTGCGCATGTACGGTAAAGTGCTTGCCCTCGAGCTGAACAGTGTCCAAACCAACGTGGATGAGCACGTCCAAGCCATCGACCGTGCTGAGCGCAACGGCGTGACCCGTGGGAAAAATGGCCTCGACCTTGGCGTCTGCCGGCGCAATCACACGCGTACCCGTAGGCTGAATGGCAACGCCCTGGCCCAAAAGGCCGGTGGCAAACGTCTGATCGTTTACCTCGGAGAGCGGAATGACGTCGCCCGAGATGGGAGCATCCAGCGTAAGGACTCGACCACGCATACCAAAAGACCTTAGGACTTTAGTGAACATGCTCCCCCTCGGACATACCAATCAATCAAAATTGCTTTAACAGTTTACCACTTGGCACCCGTTTTTGACCATTAGGGAAGTTCGCGCTTGACAACCTCGACGATGTCGTCGACAACGCGCTGGGTGAGCTCGTGCGTCTCCGCCTCGGCCATAACGCGAACCAGCGGCTCGGTACCGCTCGGGCGCACCAAGATGCGGCCGCGACCGTTGAGCTCCTTCTCGGCGGCAGCGACGGCGTCCCAAATGGGCTGGCAATCGTCCAGGCCGGCCTTGTTGTCCGAATGCACGTTGACGAGCACCTGCGGGTACTTCTTCATGATGCCGGCAAGGTCGGTGAGGGTGCGGCCGGTGCGCTTGAGCACGGCCAGCAGCTGCAGGGCCGTCACCAGCCCGTCACCGGTGGTGTTGTGCTCCAGGAAGATGATGTGGCCGGACTGCTCGCCACCGATGACGGCGCCATCCGCGAGCATGCGCTCAAGAACATAGCGGTCGCCCACGGCGGTCTGGACCATCTCGAAGCCCTGCTCCTTCATTGCGATGGAGAAGCCCAGGTTGCACATAACGGTCGAGACGATCTCGGAATTGGCGAGCTTGCCGCGAGCGGCCAGGTCGGAGCCGCAGATGGCAAGAATGTAGTCGCCATCGATCTCGTTGCCCTCGCTGTCCACGAACAGCACGCGATCGGCGTCGCCGTCGTGGGCCAGTCCGATGTCGGCGTGGGTTCGCAGCACGAGCTCGCGCAGGGGCTCAAGGTGCGTAGAGCCGCACTCAACGTTAATGTCGGTGCCGCAGTAATCGGTGTTGATGGCATGAACCGTGGCACCTAGGCGCTGCAGCGCGGCGGGCGTGGTCTGGCAGGAAGCACCGTGGCCGCAGTCGACGGCAACAACCAGTCCGTCGAGCTTAAGGCCGTCGAGCGTGCTGATGGCATGATCGACATAGGCCTTGCGGGCATCCTTCATCTTGATGATGTGACCCACACCGGCGCCGGTCGGCATCGTGTCGGCAGCCATGGCCTCCTCGGACATGACCCAGGCGCTGATCTCTTCCTCGACAGCATCGGGAAGCTTCATGCCCTTGCGGCTAAAGAACTTGATGCCGTTGAACTCCGGCGGATTGTGAGAAGCGGAGATGACGATGCCGCCGTCGAGCTCATTTTGGACGGTAAGCAGCGCCACGGCCGGCGTAGGGATAACGCCGCAGCAGTGCGGACGGCCGCCCTCGGCCATGATACCGGCGGTCAGAGCACTCTCGAGCATGGTGCCCGAAAGACGCGTGTCGCGGCCGATGCAGATGTCTGGACCAAGGAACTTGGTCGCCGCACGGCCCAGGCGAAACGCGAGGTCGCACGAGAGGTCGGCGTTGGCGACGCCACGGACGCCATCGGTACCGAAGATGTTCTGGGGCATAGGATCGCTCCTTCCCTAGTGGGCAAAACGTAGTCGCCCACCCTAGTCGAAAAAGAAAAGCGGGACCCGCCGAGCAATCGGCAGGCCCCGCTTGTACATTGTATCTCGTAAGGAGATAAAACCTTAGCGCTTGGAGAACTGGGGAGCGCGGCGGGCCTTCTTGAGGCCGTACTTCTTGCGCTCGACCACGCGAGCATCGCGCGTAAGGAAACCGGCCTTCTTGAGGTCAGCGCGGTAATCGCCAGCGTTCAGAAGAGCGCGAGCGATGCCCAGGCGCAGAGCGCCGGACTGACCGGAGATGCCGCCGCCATCGCACAGAGCGATAACGTCGAACTGACCGGCGGTGTCGGTCACCTTGAAGGGAGCAAGGGCGTTCTCAACGAGCTGATGGCGGCCGAAATACTGCTCGGCGTCACGCTTGTTGATGGTCACCTTGCCGGTGCCGGGGACGAGACGGACGCGGGCGACGGCGTTCTTACGACGGCCGGTACCCTGGTAGACAACGGTGTTCTCAGCCATCTTTAAGCCTCCAGCTCAATCTTCGTGGGGTTCTGGGCAGCGTGCGGATGCTCGGCACCAGCGTAGACCTTAAGCTTGGTCATCTGGGCACGGCCGAGGGTGGTCTTGGGCAGCATGCCGCGAACGGCGCGCTCGATGACCTTCTCCGGGTGCTTCTCCATAGCCTGGCGGAAGCTCTCAGCCTTGAGGCCGCCGTTGTAGCCGCTGTGGCGATAATAGGTCTTCGTGTCGGCCTTGTTGCCGGTAAGCTGGACCTTATCGGCGTTGATGACGACAACGAAGTCGCCGCAGTCGCTGTTGGGCGTGAACTGGGGCTTGTTCTTACCTCGCAGAATCATTGCGATCTGGGTGGCAAGACGGCCCAGGACAGCACCATCGGCGTCGACGAGAACCCAGTTGCGCTGGACCTCGCCCTGCTTGGCGTAGTGAGTCGATTTCGAAATCACTTAGACTCCTCCATGTACAGTACGTGTTGTTACAGAGATTCACGGGGCTCTGCAAGTAACCCGTCCATATTACCCCGCTCGCCGCCCGAGTCAACAGGTATTTTGGCTCCGACCAGAGTTTCTGCACATGTCATCCATGGGTCATGACGTCGCGACACTAGCGCTCGACAAATGCCTCGATATCACTCAGTAGGCGCTTTGCCTCCTGGCGGCCCTGAATATACAGGTCGAGGAGCTTTGCCGGATCATGCTCAACGTGACCGACCTCGACCGGCTTTTGTGGAGCAACGACCAGCGCGCGGCCCTCGCGCTCATACTTCCACAGATGCATGCGCTGGATGTTATAGCGGTCGTGGCGCGTCTCGATAGCCTCAAGCAGGTAGGGGTAGTCGGCATAGCGAGCGCGTGCGGCGGGCATAAACTCGTAGGGCTTTTTCTCGTACGAGCGATCCTGCGTGACAATGACGACTGCACGGTCGAAGCCGGCCTCCTCCAGCACGTGCTCGATGGGGACCGAATCGGCTACGCCGCCGTCGACGTATTTGTGCCCATCGATCTCGACCGGCGGCGTCACCAGCGGCAGCGACGTCGAGGCGCGCACGGCATCGAGGTCGAGCACGGCGCTTTTGACCGGCAGGTATGCAGCGGTTCCAAAGAGCATGTCCGTCGCGACGGCGTACATCTCGGTGGGGCTCGCGTCGAACGCTTCGTTGTCAAAGGGATCCAGGCGGTCCTGGACATCGTTGAAGATAAAATCGTAACCCACGATGGAGCCCGTGGACGCAAACGATGCGGCGCCCATGAAGCGGTTGTCATTGCAGAAAGCCAGGTTGATGCGGTTGGCACGGCCGATCTGATGCGACTTGTAGTTCACGCCGTTGAGAGCGCCGGCCGATACGCCATATACCGCCGGAATCTCGACGCCGGCCTCCATGAGAACGTCGAGTACGCCTGCGGTAAATTGCCCGCGGAAGCTGCCACCCTCCAAAACGAGCGCGACCTTGCCGGCGTTCTTTGCCTTATCTTCTGCAGTCATATTGACCTCCTGCGATTGCGTTTTGGCTTTCTTCTACCCAGTTTTGGGATGGCGAGCGCGCAGGTTTTTCAAGGCGGCAGGTGAAGCGGAAAGTGTGTCCCAGTTTGAGGCGAGATTCCGGGATGCGCTTTCCGCTTGGACCGCCGCTGGGAAAGCGCGTCCCGTTCTGAGCGCGGATTCCGGGATGAACTTTCCGCTAGCCATTCATTTGGAAACTGCATCCCATTCCGAACGAGGATTCCGGGATGTACTTTCCGCTTGAGCTGCCATTGGGAAAGCATGTCCCACTCTACGGCTCGATTCCGGGTCGCAGTTTCCGCTTGAGGCATCATCCGGAAACTACGTCCCAGTCTGAGCGCGGATTCCGGGACGTACTTTCCGCCTGGGCTGCCATCGGGAAAGCGTGTCCCGGTCTGCGTTGCCAAGGCGTTTTCTTTACGCCCGCGCCCTGCATAGAGTTCGATTCTCCGCGGGTAGGGGGATCCGTTGATGCGGCGCATGGCCGGCTGAGATTCGATAAACATCGCATCTGTTTTGGGTTGGGGCTTTGCGCGGAGAATCCGCGTATTTGCGAAGCAAATCCGCACCGGCTTCGGCCGCCTGTCGGCGTCCTCGCCCGCGGGCTAAAAACGCTCACGCCCTGCATAGAGTTCGATTCTCCGCGGTATCTGTAAGTAATAAAAAAGCAGGTAGAGACACTTCTCTACCTGCCTATAACTATTGGTGGAGGCGCGGAGAATCGAACTCCGGTCCACGAAAGCCCCCTGATTGGCATCTCCAAGCTCAGTCGCTGGTTTAGTCTCGGACGCCTTGCGCGCAGCGACACGCTCGCGACGTCCTAACCGGTTCGGTCTTAGCCCGCGCCATACCGATTACGTGCGCAGGAGCATTCCCCTAAGATGACGTCGCGCCGGTGTCGGGGAAATCACCGGGTTGACGCGCCGCTATAAATTAAGCAGCGAGAGCCATAGGCTCAAAAGAAGAGTTGTTGTCAATTCAATTTGACGGTACCCCTGTTTAACGAGGCGAGGAGACCTCGGCTTGCTTCCTCTCTCAGAGCTATCGTGTCGAAACCAGTCGCCCCCGAATGTCGGGAAAGTCTGGATGGTATCGGGCCTGCAAACACCCGATAACCGTTGACTTTTCAAGGAACATACGGGGCGAGCCCCGCTTGTGGAGTGTTATCTTACCACGTTCTGAAAGCGGACAGCTGTTCTATGCACGAGCTGTGAAGACCCCAATGTGCGCCGCACTTCGCACTTTTGTTACCGATCGCGTCACGTATATTTTCGCCAAGCAAAATTGACCCGTCGAAAGGACCGTTATGGATACCAAGCAGCAACTCGTCGATGCCCTCGCAGGCCTGGGCTCAACCATTACCGAAGCTATGGATGTCATCGAGGGCTTTGTCCCCTGCGGACATCCCGCCCTCACGGTATCGAACGCACTCGTCGCGCTGGACGTTGACGATGATGCAGCTCTCGCCCAGCAGCTTGAGACCGTCGAGGGCTTTATCGACCACGTGAGTGAGAACCGCGGCGTGGCCGCCTACCACGGTATCGAGGTCGAGCTCGCGGGTCCCAAGGCCGATCTGTTCGCAGCAATCCGCGAGGTAGGCACCCTTATGCAGACCGCAGGCGTCAAGAACACCCAGGTCAACGAGTGGGTCTACCGCAGTCTGGCAGCACTCGACAGCTCCGACGAAAAGGCAGCCGAGCAGCTCGCAGAAAGTCCCGCCATCAAGGCCGAGCTTTTGTAAATAGCAGACGCGGGCCCCTTGGCGCATCGTCGTCCAAGAGGCCCGCAAACAGTTCGCGTCAACCGATTGCCGCGCCGCCGCATTCGGCCAAGGCAAGAATCGGCATCATTTGACGAGGTGTCTTTGCTGCAAGATCGGCATGTTCGAGCAGTTTTCGATCGTTGGTCACCAAGTAATCGACCTGGGCGCGTTTGCATGCGGCGAGTACCAAGTTGTCCTCGTAATCGCGATGGAGCGCTAAGTATTTGTCGGCCAGCCAAAGGTCCGACGCATCTGCACCCACGGCCGTGGCGTTTTCGGTCATGTTCCGAACAAACGCCAGCGCCGCATCGCCAATCGCGCGGGCAGAAGCCTCGCCGAGCGCTCCCCCGCTGGCAAGAACGCTGCGCTTCAGTTCGTGCTGTACAACATACAGTACGTCCTTGGCGATGTGCACCGGAAAGAACAGCAATGCCCCCGCCTCCGTCGCCTGCCCAATAAACGCACGCGCGGCAAGCGACTCGGCATGGTCGACGCAAAACGAATCAACCCATACGTTGGCATCCAAATGCAAAAGACCTGCGCCCGGACGACACCGATGCCGTCTGGGCGCAGGCCAGATAACGTGGGCGAACACGTCTGCTAACGCAGGTAAGCCTTCGCGTTGCTCAGGCTGTAGGCAATCGTCGAGCCGTTGTGCAGCAGTGACGACGTCTGCGGGGTAATCGCGCCGGTAATACCCAATGCCAACAGCGCCGAGTTGGTGAGCATCACCTTAGAGTAGGAGCTCGTCAGACGATCAATGAGGCCCTGGCTCATGCGGCGCAAACGCACGATCGCGGCCAGATCCGTGTCGGTCAGGATGATATCGGCGACCTCCTTGGCGATGTCGCTTCCGCCACCCATTGCCAGCCCCACGTCGGCCAAACCGAGTGCCGGCGAATCGTTGACGCCGTCGCCCACCATGGCAACGTGGCGCCCCTCACCCTTAATGCGCTCCACATAGGCGTACTTGTCCTCGGGCAGCAGCTCGGCCTTAAACTCGTCGACACCCGCCTCGCGCGCAATGCGCTCGGCCGTGCGCTCGGAATCGCCCGTGAGCATAACGACATGCTTGACGCCCAGCGCATGTAGGTCGGCGATGGCCTCACGGACGCCGGGCTTGAGCGGATCCTCGATGCCGAGCACGCCGACGACCTTGCCGTCGACCGCCAGATACAGCGGCGACAGGCCTTGCATCTGGAGCTCGATTTGCTCCTTGATGTCGGACTCGAGCTGCGCACCCTCGTCCTCAAATACAAAGTGCGCCGAACCGATAATGGCGCGACGCCCCTCGATGGACGAAGCGATGCCGTGCGCCACGATGTACTCGACCGCGGCATGGCGCTCGCGGTGCTCAAGCCCGCGTTCGCGGGCGGCGTTGACCACGGCACGCGCCACCGGATGCGGGAAATGCTCCTCCAAGCAAGCGGAAAGACGCAGGACCTCGTCCTCGCTCCAGCCATCGGTGGTGAGCACGCAAGCCAGGCGCGGCTGCGCCTCGGTAAGCGTGCCAGTCTTATCAAACACAATGGTGTCGGCCTTGGCAAACGACTCAAAGTACTTCGCGCCCTTGACCATGACGCCCATCTTGGCAGCATCGCTCATAGCGGTCATGACGGCAACGGAACCCGTGAGCTTGAGTGCACACGAGTAGTCGACCATCAGCGCCGCCGAGGTCTTGATGAGGCTGCGGGTGGTAAGCGCAACCAGGCCCGCGAGCAGGAAGTTCCACGGGACGATCTTGTTGGCAAGGTCCTCCATATGCGACTGGCCCTCGGACTTGAGCGAGTCGGCCGTCTGCACGAGCGAGACAATTGAGCGCAGTTTGGTTTGCGCCGTATTGGCGCGCACACGCACCAAGACGCTGCCGTCCTCCACGACGGTGCCGGCGAACACGTCGTCGCCCACGCTGCGCTCAACGGCCAGCGGCTCGCCGGTCAGGGTCGCCTGGTTGACCATAGCGCTCCCCCGCTCGACGACACCGTCGATGCAAATGGACATGCCAGTGCGCACGGCGACCAGATCGCCGGGCTCGAGCTCGGTCGCAGCAACGCTTACCTCGGTGTCGCCGACAACCTTTTGCGCCTTGTCGGGTACATCGAGCAGCGAGTTGATGAGCTCGTTTTCGCTCATGGCGCGGGTGTAGTCCTCGAGCAGCTCGCCCACGTTGAGCAGGAACATTGTCTGGCCCGCGGTGTCGACATCACGCTTGACGAACGAAATGCCGATGGCCGAAGCGTCGAGCACGGGAACGGTCAGGCGCGGCTGCGCGAGCTCACGGAGGGCGGCACGCAAAAAGGCCATGTAACCGGCCACGACAAACACCGCACGCAGGGGCGTGGGCAAGAACCAGCGGCGCGCGTAGTGGGCGCCGACGAGTGTCGCCAGGTCCATAACGAGTTTGTGCTTGCGCGGCTCAAGCTGCATCACATAGCCCGACTTGGCATCGGCGATAGCTTGAGCATCGAGTGCGCCCAAGGCGTCGAGCACGCTCGCGCGACGTGGCTCGTCGTATTCGAGCGCCATCTGGCCAATACGGCCATATACGCGCACCTTGTGCACGCCGTCGATATCGCCGCTGAGCTTAAGAAGTGCATCGAGATCGCTCTCTGGCACAGGACCCGCCAATTGAAGACGGGTCCTGCCGGGGATCTCGCTGATAATCGAGAATCTCATAGTTTGTGCCTGGGAGCGTTACTCTGCTGCCTCGTCAGCAGCGGCCTCGCTCTGGGTGATGTAGGCCGCCTCGGCAACCATGTCGTCGACATTAGCCTTGGCCTGCTCGACCATGTCCTGGTAGCCGTTCTTGATGCGCATGCCGCACGCGATACCCTGCACGCAGGCGTTCTTTACCGGAGCGCTGGTGAGCAGCTTGATGCCAGCCGTACCAAGCAGAAAACCGCCACCAACAAGCAGGGTGTTGAACGTGGACTTCTTCATGATGTCTCTCCCTTTTGCCGCATTGGACGCGGCATGGTGCCTCAGCACCCGAGTAAACAAGTTTGCTCGAGCACGCTTTTGAAATATCTCAATTTTATCTAACTATCTAGGTCAGCCATGGCTAACCTTTTGAAAATTAACGATGCGGAGTAACCGATTGTCAATGTGACAAAGGGACTGTCCCTTTGCCCCTTCTTACAACTGCCAGGTAGCTGCTTCCTTTTGCAGCGCCACCATGCGGGCGAATTCTCCACCTGCCGCCTTGAGCTGCGCCGGAGTGCCCTGCTCGGCAACCACACCATCCATGAGTACAACGATTTTGTCGGCATTTTCCACCGTACGCATACGGTGGGCAATAACGATAACCGTCTTACCTGCAAGCAGACGGGAGAGCGCCTGCTGAACCACGGTCTCGTTCTCCACATCCAAGCTCGCCGTCGCCTCGTCCAACAGCACGATCGGCGCATCTTTGAGCAGCGCACGGGCGATGGAGATGCGCTGGCGCTCGCCGCCGGACAGCTTGGAGCCGTTCTCGCCGATCATGGTGTTGTAGCCCTGCGGCATGCGGCTCACAAACTCGTCGCAGTTGGCGGCACGCGCAGCCGCAAGCACTTGCTCATCGGTGGCGCCACGACGCCCGAGGCGGATGTTTCCCATCACCGTGTCGTCAAAGAGTAGCACGTCTTGGAACACAATGGCGTAGTCGCGCAGCAGCACCTCGGGATCCACGCTCGCAACATCCACGCCGCCCACGGTGACCGTGCCCGCGGTGGCATCCCAAAAGCGCGCGGCCAGGCGGCTCACCGTAGACTTACCGGAGCCCGAAGGACCGACCAGTGCCGTGACCTCGCCTTCCTTGGCGGTAAAGCTCACATCGGTAAGAACTTTCTCGCCGGCGCGGCCGTCCTCGCCCGCACCATAGCCAAATGCCACGTGATTGAACACCACATCGTGGCCTACGGGCTCAAACTGCTCGCTGCCCCGCGCCACGGGCTCTTCCATGATGGAACGCATGCGCTTGGCCGACGACTCGGCGGCAAACAGCTCGGACATCAGCATCAGTGCCTGATCAAAGGGCGCATAGATGCGGCTCACCATAAGCAGGAAGGCAAACATCATCAAAAAGTCGACCTGGCCGGAGGCGACCATCGCAGCGCCCGTGACCAACGTGGTGGCAATCCCCAGGCGCAGGATGGCAAAGGCGGAGTTGACCAAAAGCCCATTGGCGAGCTCGCCCTTGGTGGTCTCGCGCTCCTCGGCATCGATCACGGCGTTGAGCCCCTCAAGATAATGAGCCTCCTGGTTGGTGGCGCGGATCTCGCGCACGCAGTCGAGCGTCTCCTGGATCGCCTCGGTAACCTTGACCTTCTCGGCACGCACATGGTCGAACACCGGGATCATGGGGCCGCGCGTCAGATACAGCACGGCAAAGGCCACGGGAACGCTCCAAAACGCCGCAATCGCCAGCTGCCAGCAAAAGAACAGCGACGCCACGAACACAATGACGCTTGCGATGATGGCACCCCAAAGCTCTCCCAGCACGTGGCTGTAGGCGTGCTCCATGGCCTGGACGTCGCCCATAATGGTCTCGGTTAAATCGGCCAGATCACGACGGCCAAAAAACGACAGCGGCAGCTTGCGCAAGCGCTCGGCGATCTCCATACGCTGCTTGCCGCACTCCTCGTAAAAGATGCAGTAGGTGTAGTAATACTGCTGCCAGTTAGAGGCAAAGAGCAACACGAAAAAGACCAGGAGGCCGCCCACAATCGGCAGGGCATCCGGCAGGTCGGCACCGGTGGCGAGATGTTCGACAAAACCGGCCATGACCAGGAACAATAAGCCCATGCCGGCCATGGTAATGAGATTGGTGAGCGCGGTCCAGAAAATGCCGCGTTTTACGCCGGCGACGCCTTTATCGGATAGGAAATACTTCTTTTGGAATGAGGCGAACATTTAGGCCTCGCCTCCCTTCGTGACGGCGGCATCCGCGGCAGCAGTGATCTTCCAGCTCGCGGCCTGTTCGTATTCGGCCCACATCTTGGCATACAGACCCTCTTGGGACAGCAACTCGGCATGGGTGCCAGTCTCCTGCACGCTACCTTGGTTGAGCACCACGATCTTGTCGGCCCCCACCACGGTCGAAAGCCGGTGCGCGATCATAATGACTGTGCGACCCGCCGCCAGTTTGCTAAAGGCACGCTGGATGAGCGCCTCGTTCTCGGGGTCGGCAAACGCTGTGGCCTCATCGAGCACCACGATGGGCGCGTCCTTAAGGATTGCGCGGGCGAGTGCCACGCGCTGGACCTCGCCGCCCGAAAGGTACGCCCCGCCGGCGCCGAGCATGGTGTCGATGCCCTGCGGGAGCTTGGCCACGATATCGTCGCACTGGGCCGCGGAGAGGGCCGCGCGCACTTCGTCGTCAGTAGCTGTAGGCTTGGAGGCACGCACGTTATCGGCAAGTGTTTGCCGGAACAGCTGGTTGGTCTGAAACACAAAGGCGACCTGGTCCATAAGCTCGTGCGGATCCATGTCGCGAACGTCTACACCGCCTACGAGCACACGACCTGCGGAAACATCCCAAAAACGCGGGATCAGACTGGCACAGGTTGACTTACCGCCGCCAGAGGGACCCACCAACGCGAGGGTGCTACCTGCAGAAACGCTAAAGCTCACATGGTTGACGGCAGGTGCCTCGGCACCCTCGTAGGTAAAGCTCACGTCCTCAAATCGCACGTCGCCGCCGGCGGGGTGCTTGGGCTGGGCAGGCACGGAGAGCTGCTTGGAATCCATGACGCTTCGAATGCGAGCCAGCGAATCGGCACTCATCTGAGAGGCCTCGCCCACAAACATGAGCTTGGTCATGGCCGTTGGTACCACGGCCGAAAATATCGCGTAAAACGTGAAGTTGGCCATAAAATGCGCGAAGTCCGTCTCGCCCGGCGCCAACAGCAACGCCACGGGCAACAGGAATGTCACAAGACCATTGAGCGCGGTAAGGTTGAGCACCTGCGGGCCTCGGCAGAACGTGCCCGCATAGTTTTGCGCCATGTCGGCGTATTCGGCGATCGCGTCGTGGAACGCCTTAAAGGAGTAGACCGTCTGCTGGAACACCTTGACCACGGGGATGCCGCGCACGTATTCGGTGCCGGTCTTGTTCATCTTGACCAGCGCGCCCATGTAGGCCTTCATAAACTCGGCGCCCTTGCCGCTCATCATGGTGGCCATGGCGCAAAACGAAACGACGACCGAGATTAAGCATGCCGCGCCCAAGCGCCAATCGAGGGCGAAAAGCAGCACGAGCAAGCCCACGACCATGGCGGCGGCGCCTGCGATATCGGGCAGCATGTGTGCGAGCAAAGTCTCTGTGGAAGCGGCGCATCCGTCTACGATACGGCGCAGCTCACCGGTGGCGTGTGTGTTAAAGTAGCCAAGCGGCAGCTTAAGCAGGTGCTCGCTCGTAGTCTTGCGAATATTGGACGCGCAGCGAAACGCAGACAGGTGCGTGCACATGAGCCCCACGAAATAGACCACGATGCTTGCCAGCGCAAACCCCACGGCCCACCAGCCATACGTCGCGATGCCGCAGGCTTCGCTCCAGTTAGGTGCCACGGCGATCAGATCGCGCGCGACAAGCCAAATGCACACGTACGGGCCAAAGCTCAGCAGCTGCGAGAGCGCCGAGAGGGCCATGCCCAAATATGTTAGGAATTTACGGTCGCCGGCATATGCAAGCAGCTCGCCGATACCGCCGCCTTCCTTTTTTGATCCCTTTGCCATGAGATTCCTTTCTAACGGCTTGAGAGTTAACCGTAATGAACTTATCATTGATGTGTTAGCCATGGCTCACAATCGAGCCAGGCGTGGACGTTTCTGCAAAGGAAAGGGACGCTTTTGCAAATACGGCGGGCAGCGACCGACATAACCGAGCTCTATGCACCGCAGTTTGAGCAGTTTGGCCTGGAGCTTACCGGCAAGGGCGCCGTCTTTACCGGCGAGGTGGCAAACGATCGGGCGCACGGACGCGCATGGATCATGCCCCTCTCCCCTGCCTGCATCGTCATGGAGCATTACATTACCCCGACGCACGATATGTACCTGGCCGAATACACACCCGAACCGTACGCGTGCGTGAGCGAGGTCAGCGCGCCCACGCTCATGTGCATGCCCGAAGCCGGCATAACGCCTGCGAACCTTAAACCCCTGCATGGACCGTGGCCGAACAGCGCGGTGTGCAGCTTTATCCAAGATAGCTGCGGCGAGGAGCTAAGTCCGCTGTTTGCAGGGCAGCTTTATCACTCGCGCTCGGTGCTCTTTTTGCCCGGGTATTTTGACGAGCTGGAGCATCGGTATCCCACTGAGTTCGTAGGAGTCTTTGAAGCGTTTGCCGAGTCATGGCACGAGGAGGCAGCGTCTGCCATCTGCCACACACTACGCCGAATCAACGAGGACCGCGCTCGCGCCGTAGGCGGGCATGTCTATATGCGAGGCATTGTGGAGGCTATGGTCGCCGAACTCGCATGCTCACGCGCGGCACACAGGCAGGCGCAGCAGGCGGCAGACACACGCGTCAGCATAACCATTGCCGAAGAAGCAACGGCAATGATTGAGCGCGCGCTCGACAAAGGCAGGCGTGTGGGTATCAACGAGGTGGCCGAGAGGCTCTACACAAGCCGCTCCAAGCTATGCGCCACCTTTAAAGCCCAAACTGGCGAGTCCCTGGGCGTCTACATTCGCAGACGCCGCATGGAGCGAGCACAGGGCCTTTTGGCCGATAGCTCGCTCACGATAGCGCAGGTGGCAGAGCGTCTAGGCTACCCTCAGCAGGCCGCCTTCGCCCAAGCCTTCAAGCAACACACCGGCACCACCCCCACCGCCTGGCGCTCCCAACACCAGTAAGGAGCCAGCAAAGGGACAGACCAATGAGCTCCACATGCAGAGAAGGTCACCTGCAATGTGACAAAGGGACTGTCCCTTTGTCACATTCACAAAAATGGGCGCGCCAACGGCACGCCCATTCACCAAATTCCATTCAGCCCACCTGACCCGGAAGGCCGAGTCGTCAGGGCGGGGAAGGCCCCCGGAGCGGCGGGGCGCTTGCTCAAAATGAGTTCCGCACGCAAAGAAGGCCACTTAATGTGGCCTTCGTCTTGCGCAGGAC
>DXMX01000004.1:67792-70579 GCA_019413955.1 Collinsella sp. | reverse complement strand
CGCTTGCCACTCATGACCTGCGCCAACGCCGGAGGAATGGCGGCGACATCGGTTTTAATCAGGTAGCCGCGGGCGCCCAGTTTGAGCGCCGACACAATGTACTCGTCGTCCGAGAATGTCGTCAGGAACACCACGCGCGCCGCAGGGTCGTGCTCGAGGATCTCGCGCGCCGCCGATAGGCCGTCGCGTCCCGGCATCTGAATGTCGAGCAGCGCGATGTCGGGCGCGTGCTCGGCGTAGAGCGCGACCGCGTCGTCGCCGTTGGCGCCGGTGCCCACTACCTCGATCTGCGTCTGGGCACCCAGGATAATCTTGAGCGAATCGACCACTAGGCGGTCGTCGTCGACAACGATGAGCCTCATCGGCCCTCATCTCCTTGCTGTTTGGGAACGGTGGCAAACACACGCCAGCCGCCGGCGCCGGCGCGCGGGCCGGCGGTGAAGGTGCCGCCAAGCGCCTCGACGCGCTCGCGCATGGAGCCGAGCCCCATGCCTTCTGCGGCGCCGCGGCCGCTTGCTTGAACCCCGCCCGCGCCATCGTCGCTAACAATGAGCTGGTAAAACGACGGATGCTCCATGCACCGTACGGTGACAGCATGGGCGCAAGCGTGGCGCATGGTGTTGGAGAGCGCCTCGCGCAGGACCGCCGCAAAGCAGTTGGCGACATTTGCGGGCGCATGCTCGGCCATAACTTCAAGCTCAATCTGCGGGCTGCCGTCCGAGCGTGCGCCTTCAACAATGCGTTCGAGCTGTACGGAAAGATCGACGGCGTTGTCGTTGAGCGCGTGGACGCTGGTGCGCACAAGCTGGAGCGCCTCGTCAACCGTGCGTTT
The DNA here is from genome assembly GCA_019413955.1 of Collinsella sp. Lineage (GTDB taxonomy): Bacteria > Actinomycetota > Coriobacteriia > Coriobacteriales > Coriobacteriaceae > Collinsella. Next base: position 69,747 of record DXMX01000004.1, on the reverse strand, counting down.
AACGTCGGCGAAATCGGCGGCGACGCCGGGCTCGTCGGCGTGCACGACGCGCAGGGCCTCGGTCTGCAGCGAGGCACGCGTGAGCTGGTGCCCGACGTTATCGTGGATCTCGCGCGCGATGCGGGCGCGTTCGGCGAGCGTCGCGAGCTCGACTTCGTAGTCCTGGCGATCGGCAAGATCGCGGTTGCGCGCTTCGAGCGCGAGGGCTCGTTCCTGCAGCTCGTCACGGGTACGGCGCATGCGCTGCTGCTCGCGCTCCAACTGGGCGGTACGTAGCGATAGCAAGGTGGCGGCAACCGAAAGGATGGCGGTCAGCAGGAGTGTTTGGGCGGTGAGCGCGTCGGCGCGAAGGTCCACAGCAAGCGCAAAGGCAAAGACGGAGCCAATGCCTAGCGCGACCCAGGCGTGCTCACGGCGCACCCGCCGCGCGATGTCATAGAGGGCGAGGGGCGCAAACGGCACAAACGGCGGCACAAAGACAGCCGCGATAATGAAAGCGTAGCTCATGGCCTCGCTCGCACGGCGGACACGGTTTCCCTGCATGACCTCGGCCAGTGAGGTGGCAATAACGCCAAGGCAAAACGCCGCGACCAGGCGAGCGTCCACAGCAAGACCCATGGCGGCCGCAATACAGCACGCCAGCACGATCGATTTGTCGAAAAGCCTGTTCATACGGGTATTGTACGCGAAGCCGCGCATGGTGGAGGGGCCGCCTGCGCAACCGTGACATTCCTCCCGCGCGGCAAAGCGGGGGCGTCGGCAGGCCGCACGACCAAGACCCCCGCACTCGTGACAAAGCTCACTGGTGCGCGCCGCCCGCTCCTGCGATGATGCAATCGTACCGGGCCACGACCAACAGAAGGGCCGCCTCATGACAGATATCGTCCACGTCGAAAACCTCGTCAAGCGCTACGATGACCTTATTGCGCTCGACCACTTTAACCTGAGCATCGCCCCCGGCGAGATCTTTGGCCTGCTGGGCCCCAACGGCTCGGGCAAGACCACGTCCATCAACTGTATTCTGCAGCTGCTCGCCTACGACAAAGGCACCATCGAGCTGTTCGGCGAGCCCATGACGCCCGCCCGCTACGACCTCAAGCGCCGCATCGGCGTGGTGCCGCAGCAGGTGGCGGTGTTCGACGAGCTCACGGTGCGCGAGAACATCGACTATTTCTGCAGCCTTTACATCAACGACCGCAAGCGCCGTCGCGCGCTCGTGGACGAGGCGATCGACTTTGTCGGGCTGGGCGACTTTACCAAGTTCCGCCCCGGCAAGCTCTCGGGCGGTCTGGCGCGCCGCCTCAACATTGCCTGCGGTATCGCGCACAAGCCCGAGCTTATCTTCTTTGACGAGCCCACGGTGGCAGTCGACCCACAGAGCCGCAATGCCATCCTGGAGGGCATCTGCCGCCTGCGCGACGAGGGCGCCACGGTGGTATATACCAGCCATTACATGGAGGAAGTTGAGCAGATTTGCAGCCGCATCATGATCATGGACGGCGGGCGTGTGCTGGCGCAGGGCACAAATGACGAGCTCAAACGCATGATTCAAATGGGCGAGCGCGTGACTGTCGAGGTCGGCGCCGTCGAGACCGCCACGGTCGAGCGGCTGCGCGCCCTCGAGCACGTGCTCAGCGTCGATCTGTCCGGCGGCGAACTCGTCTGCACCTGCGAGACGAGTCCGCATAACCTGGTCGACATCCTCGACACATTGCGCGCCGCCGACGTTGCGCTCGGCCGCGTGTGGAGCGAGCCGCCGACCCTCAATGACGTGTTCCTCGAGATTACCGGCCGCGAGCTGCGCGACTAGGGGGCAGCCATGTTCAACACCATTATCATTACGGTCAAGACGCTGCTGCGCCGGCCGAGCACGTGGGTTTGGGGCGCGGTCTTTCCCGTCGCGCTTTCCACGATGTTCATGTTTATGTTTGCGAATCTGAGCTCCGACGGTACGG
>DXMX01000004.1:66357-67782 GCA_019413955.1 Collinsella sp. | reverse complement strand
GTGGCGGACGAAGCCTGGGACGCCTCGACCTTTAAGGACGTGGCGACGTCGCTTGCCAAGGAAGGCGACGACCAGCTGCTCGATGTGAGCGAGTACGAAGACTTGGCTGCCGCGCGCAAAGCACTCAAGGCCGGCGAGGTCGCGGGCATCTACACGGTCGATGCCGCGGGCACGCCCAAACTCACGCTGCTTTCGAGCTATGACGGCTCACGTGCGTCGTCGGTGCTCACCGACCGCAGCATTCTGGAGACGGTGGCAAGCTCGTATACACAAAATGCCGAGCTCATGTCCCAGATTGCCCAAGACAACCCGGCGGCGCTCGCCGATTCGACGGCGGTTGCGCGCGCCCTGTCGCTCGAGGGCGGCACCCGCCGCGTAAGCCTGACACGCACCACGCCCGATGGCACGGTCATCTACTACTACGCGCTCTTTGGCCTGGTCGCGATGATGTCTGCCGAGTTTGCCGCTTTGAGCGTCGTCGACCTGCAGCCCAATCTGTCGGGCCTTGGCGCGCGCCGCTGCGTGGGTGGCCTTTCCAAGACGGCGTCGCTAGCCGGCATCTTTGTCGGCTCGTGGCTGGTTTCCTTTGCCTCGATGGCGGTCGCGATTGGTTACGTGCGCCTGGTCGTTGGCGTCGACTTTGGCGGGCGCGAGGGGCTGTGCCTGCTGGGCGGTGCTGCATCCGCGCTTGCCGCCACGGGCCTGGGGCTCTTTGTGGGCACGCTTCCCGTTAAGGGCGGCAAGGCGTCCAAGTCGGGCATCCTCACGGGCTTTGCTACCACGTGCGCCCTGTTCGCCGGCCTCTACGGCGAGCCGGCGATGGCGCTTGCCGACGACGTCGCCCGCGCCTGCCCGGCCGAGTGCTGGCTCAATCCCGTCAAGCTTATCTGCGACATGTTCAACCGTCTGTATTTCTTTGAGGACCTGGGGCCCTTTGCCGTCCGCGCCGGCGCGCTCGTCCTGATGGCCCTGGTGTTTGTCGCCGCCGCTACGCTGATCTTTGGAAGGAGCCGCTATGAGCACCTTTAAGACCGCGCTTCGCATGGCGCTCGCACACCCGTTCTACCTGCTCATCTATACGGTGTTCATCTCGCTCATGGGCGTATTCATCGCGGCATCGGTGAGCTGGAACTCGTCGCAGCTCACCGAGTACAAGCCCTATGATGCCAATGTGATCGTGGTCGACCGCGACGACAGCGACCTTTCGCGTGCGCTTACCAAGCATCTGGGTTTACGCTTTGAACTGGTCACGGGCGTTGGTGACGACACGTACGACCTTGCGGACGCGCTCTCCAAGAGCAACAGCGCCAAGGGCAGCGCCGACTGCGTGTTCTTTATCCCGGAGGGGTTTGAGGGCGACCTCGTTGCAGCCGCCCGCGCGGGGGAGGCCCTGCCCAAGCTCGACGTGACCTATGGTTCCGGCAC
>DXMX01000004.1:46025-66347 GCA_019413955.1 Collinsella sp. | reverse complement strand
GGCGCTTTCGTCTGCCGAGGCCTCGCGCTGGATCTCGCTCGCGGGCGCTGCGGCCGCGCTTGAGCCCGCCGCCTCTAACGGTAGCGTCGCCAAGGCTGCCGAGCATGCGGCCGCGAAGCGCGCCAAGGTCGAGATCGAGCAGGTCAAGGTTGACTCGACAGCCGCCGCCACGCTCGAGTCGTATTTCAACTTTGGTGCGTACGCGATCATCTCGTCTGTCATCGTGTCGGTGGGGCTGGTGTTCTCGGGCATGAACGAGCCCGAGCGCGTGCGCCGCATGGAGGCCGGCCCAATCTCCGGGCGCCAGCGTTCGCTTGCCGTGTTTGCGGCTGCCGCGGTGCTCACCGTCTGCATCTGGTTTGTGTCGAGCATGATGGGCGTCGTGGGCTTTGCCGGCGCGGTTGCCGAGGTCGGCGTGGGTCGCGTGTGTCTGGCACTGGCGGCGACGTTTGCCCTGGCGTGCACGCTGCTGGCCGTTGGCTTTGCGCTTTCGAGCCTGGGCGCGCGCGAGGAGCTGCTCAACGGTGTGGGCAACCTGCTCGGCATGCTCATGACGTTTTTGGGCGGCGCCTGGATGCCGCTGTCGCTGATGGGCCCGGCCGTGCAGACGGTGGCGCACTTTGTGCCGACATATTGGGTGAACGACGCGATCGGCAAGGCGCTCGCCGCGGACCTGACGTCCACCGTGCTGGGCGACATCGCCTGCGACCTAGGCGTCACGGCGCTCTTTGCCGTGGCCATCGCCGCCGTAGGCCTAGCCCTCGCCCACAACAAATCCCACGCCTAGCCACCTAGTCATTGGGTACTCATTGGGGACAGACTTAAACGACCAAGAGTGGTCATTGGGGACAGACTTAAACGACTAGTCATCGGGGACAGTCTTTGCCGAACCGCCGGCTTGCCGGTCGGGTTGCCAAGGACTGTCCCCAGCTGCCGGTAGGAAAGGAACGTCCCCAAGTGCCGGGTGGCGAAAGAGTGTCCCTAGCGGCTAGTCGTTCAAGAACGTCCCCAGCGACTAGTCATTTAAGAACGTCCCCAATGACTAGCCTGAAATAAATTTTAGGCCTCGCCCAAAAATAGTTCGCCATGGTTTACTATTACGCTCATAAAGTAGTATAAGGCTAACAATGGGGGATAGCATGGCAACGAAGCAAGCCTACGTCCAGGTCAAGGGGCTCAAGAAGCACTACGGCGACGGTGACGCGCGCCTGACGGTGCTCGACGGCATCGACACGTCCATCAACCGCGGCGAGATCTGCGTCATGCTGGGGCCCTCGGGCTCGGGCAAGTCGACCTTTCTCAACCTGATCGGCGGCCTGGAGGATGCCGACGACGGCTCCATCATGGTGGACGGCTGCGACCTCACGGTGCTCAAGCCCGCCGACCTGGGCGAGTATCGCCGCCGTGAGCTGGGCTTTGTCTTCCAGTTCTACAACCTGGTGCCCGATCTCACCATCAAGGAGAACATCGAGGTCACGGCGCACCTGTCCAAAAACCCGCTCAATGTCGACGACCTGCTGCGTTCGCTGGGCCTCTACGAGCACCGCAACAAATTTCCGCGTCAGGTTTCGGGCGGCCAGCAGCAGCGCTGTGCCATCGGTCGCGCGCTCGTCAAAAACCCGGGCCTGCTGCTGTGCGACGAGCCCACGGGCGCGCTCGACTACAAGACGTCCAAGGAAATCTTGCAGCTCATGGAGGACGTCAACCGCACCTACGGCTGCACCATCATCATTGTCACCCACAATGCCGCCATCGCGCGCATGGCAAATCGCGTGCTGCGCCTGCGTGACGGGCGCATCGTCGAGGACGAGCTCAACGAGTCGCCCGTCGCGGCCGCCGAGCTCGATTGGTAGGCGGCGCCATGACACCTCTCGCAAAACGTCTCCCGCGCGAGCTGCGCCGCAATATCGGCAAATACCTGGGCATCTTTCTTCTTATGTGCGGAAGCATTGCCCTCACCTCGGGCTTTTTGCTCGCGGCACATTCCATCGGCTGCCTCATCGACGATATGCGCGACGAGTACACGATTGAGGACGGTCGCGTGACCACGGCCTTTGAGGCCACTAACGACCAGCTTAAGGCCGCCGAGGACGCGGCCGGCGACGTCGGCGGCGTCACGCTCTACAAGAATTTTTCCATCGACGCCATCGTCAAAAAGGCGACCGGTGACGACGGCACCAAGCGCACGCTGCGCACCTATGCGCACCGCACCAAGGTCGATATCGCGTCCTACTGTGAGGGCAAGGAACCCAAGGCGGACGACGAGGTGGCCATCGACCGTGTCTTTGCCACCAACAACGACCTCGCCGCGGGCGATAAGGTCGAGCTTGAGGGCCGCACCTACACCATTTGCGGCATCATGACCCAGCCCGATAGCCAGGCGCTGTTCCTCAACAATTCGGACTTTACGGTGAACACCATCACGTACGGCGTGGCCGAGGTCACCGATGCCGGCTTTGCCGCGCTTGAGGATGCCGGCGGCGCACCCGCCTACACCTACTCCTTTACCTTTACCGACCGCGACCTCCCCACCGCGGACCGCATCGACGCCGAGCAGGATATGGTCGAGGCGCTGACCGATGCCGACGCGCGCGTTGACGATCTGACCGACGCCGATTCCAACCAGGGCATTGGCTATGCGCGCGACGACGTGGACGGCGACTCCATGATGTGGATGACGCTGCTCGATATCATCATCGTGATCATGGCGTTTGTCTTTGTGGTCCTTACCGACGCCACCATCGAGGAGGAGAGCGCCATCATCGGCACGTTGCTCGCCAGCGGCTATCGTCGACGCGAGATCGTGCTGCACTACCTGGCACTTCCCGCCATCGTGGGCGTGGTCGCGGCGCTTTTGGGCACTGCGCTCGGCGTTGTGTTCTTTACCGAGCCCATGCGCAGCCTCTATTACGGTTCGTACAGCCTGCCGCCCTTCCAGGTGTACTGGAGCTGGGAGATCTTTGTGAAGTGCGCCGTGGTTCCCGCCGCCGCACTCATCCTCATCACGCTGGTTGGCCTGCTCCGCAAAATGGGCAAGACGCCGTTGCAATTTCTGCGTCACGAAGCGAGCGGCAAATCGGGCACCAAGCGCGGCCTGCAGCTGCCGGAGCGCATAGGCTTTGTTTCCCGCTTTCGCCTGCGTATCTTCCTGCGCAATCTGGGCAACTTCGCCACGCTGTTCGTGGGCATCGCGTTTGCCTCGCTGCTACTGCTCTTTGGCCTGGCGATTTTGCCCACGATGACGCACTATGCGGACAACCTCGAGACGAGTCTGGTCGTCGAGCACCAGTACACGCTCAAGGCGCCGCTGGAGCTCGAGGGTACTGCCGAGGAGCGCGAGCAGTGGTCGGCACTCGAGCGCTTGCAATCGGTTGACGGCGCGCTGCTAACTGCTGCCCGGGATGCCGATGACGAGCTTGACGACGCGGCCGATGAGGCGCAGACGGCAGCCGATGCCGCGACCGCATCTCCGTCTGCTGAGAGCCTGACCGCGGTGCAGGACGCGCTCGCCAAGGTTCAGGACAAGAAGGATGCGCTTTATGCGCGCCTCGATGATCTTGCCGATGCCCTTGGCTGCAACCGCGACGAGGCTATCGACCTGATCGATAAGGCCTCTAAGATCGACACCGACAACGACGACATTCACCCGGTCAATACGACCGACAACGGCGCGGGCGCAATCGCGCAGGCCGAGAAATACGCCGTTTACCAGCTGCAATATGACCGCGGCGATGGAAATGGCGAGGAGACGATTTCCGTCTACGGCATTTCATCCGATTCGCGCTATTGGAAAGACCTCAACGTCGGCGATGGGCGCGTCGTCTTTGGCGGCGGTCTGCTCGATAAGTTTGGCTGGAGCGAGGGCCAGAAGGTCGCACTCAGCGACAAGTACGAGGGCGAGCATTATTCCTTTGAGTACGCGGGCAAGGACTGTGCCTGGGGCTCCAAGTCGGACATGAATATCTATATGAGTATCGACGACTTTAACGAGCTGTTCGGCAACGATGCCGCCTACTTTAACGGCTATGTGAGCGACGAGAAGCTCGACCTCGACGCGCGCTACTTTGCCGGCGACACCACGCCCGACGACATGCGCGCCGTGGGCGACCAGTTCATTGGCATGATGAGCAAAATGATCGGCATGATGGTTGGGCTTGCGGTGTTCATCTTCTTGCTGTTTATGTACCTGCTGACTAAGGCCGTGATCGACCACAGTGCCCGTTCGATCAGCTACATGAAGGTCTTTGGCTATCGCGATGGCGAGATCTCACATCTGTACATCCGCTCGATCACGCTGTGTGTGGCGGCGTCACTCGTGCTGAGCCTGCCGGTCATTATTGGCTCGCTAACGGCCATCTTCCGCTCGATGCTGCTCGCCTATAACGGCAATATCGAGATCTACGTGCCCGCTTGGTCCATGGCGGCATGCGCAGGAATCGGCTTTGCAACCTACCTGGTCGTGGCGCTGCTGCACACGCGCTCCATCAAGCGCGTGAGCCTCTCCGAGGCGCTGAAGGTCCAGGAATAGAGAACCGCCCGCACGCGGGGGCACGAACCGAAGGAAGGGTGCCCCCTGCGTTATTTGCCCGCCAGGCCCGACGTGGGCAAGCGCGCGCAACGTCAGACTTCCCCGAACAGAAGGAGACCCATGGCAAGATCGGCAGAGGAGCTCAAGCAGCTCTCCATCAAGGAGTTCACCGAGGCGGCAAAGGTCTATGAATCCGGCCATGCCGGCATTTACGAGATGTGCAAGGACGACTATCCGCAAATGCTCGAGGAACTTGAGCTCGAACCCTTCGAGGACGTGCTCGACGTGGGCTGTGGAACCGGAGCCGTCCTAGAACTGCTCCACGCCCGGTACCCCAACAAGCACTTGACTGGACTCGATCTCACACCCGGGATGATCGACGTCGCCCGGGCAAAGCGGCTCGATAACGTCAGCTTTGTCGTCGGAGACGCGGAGGCACTGCCCTTCGAGCCCCGGAGCTTCGACGCCGTGCTCTGCTCCAACAGCTTCCACCACTACCCGCATCCGGAGAGGTTTTTCGCCGAGGTGGCACGCGTCCTTCGGCCCGGCGGGCGACTGGTCCTTCGCGACTACACCTCGAACGATGTCGCGGTCTGGCTCATGAACAACATCGAGCTACCGCTGGCACGCCTCTTGGGCCATGGCGACGTGCGCATCCTCAAGCTGTCCGAGCTACGCGCGCTCGTCGAGGAATCCGGGCTCACCCCGCTCAAGCTCGAGGCACAGAAGGGATTCCGCGCGCATCTGGTCGCGCGAAAGGGCTAGCGGTCCGCGCCAGGACGCTCCGTCACGCCAGGGCACGCCATCAAACCAGATTGTGGCCACGCCAGAACGCGCCGCCAAACCAAGGCGCGCCGCCACAAACGTGACGGGGCGTCCCTCTTACCAGATGCCGATGATTCGCCGGTCTGCCGGCCGGGATGGCAAGGACTGTCCCCAGCTGCCGGCGGGAAAGGAACGTCCCTAGCTGCCAGGTGGCGAGGCACTCATTTAAGTCCGTCCCCAATGAGTACCCAATGACTGGGCGCCGTGCTTGACATTAACCCCGCTTTAACGGGTACCATCTCCTATGTCTGTAACGCCATATAGACCGAGGGGATAGATCTATGACCGCAACTGCACCCGCAGCACCCGCTAAGGTGTACTTCACCAACCTACGCACGCATGCTCGCGAGAGCCAGCTCGACAAGCTCAAGCGCCTCATCCGTCACGCCGGTATCGAGCAGATTGACTTTGAGAACAAGTTCGTCGCCATCAAGATCCATTTTGGCGAGTTGGGCAACCTGAGCTTTTTGCGCCCCAACTACGCTCGCGCCGTCGCGGATGTCGTGAAGGAGCTGGGCGGCAAGCCCTTCCTCACCGACTGCAACACGCTCTATGTCGGTAGCCGTAAAAACGCGCTCGAGCACATCGACACCGCCTACCAGAACGGCTTTACCCCGTATGCCACGGGTTGCCAGATCATCATCGCCGACGGCCTCAAGGGTACCGACGAGGAGCTCGTCCCGGTCGAGGGCGGCGAGTACGTGCACGAGGCCAAGATCGGTCAGGCACTCATGGATGCCGATATCGTGATCAGCCTCACCCACTTTAAGGGCCATGAGCAGGCCGGCTTTGGCGGCGCCATGAAGAACCTGGGTATGGGAGGCGGCAGCCGCGCCGGCAAGATGGAGCAGCATGCCGCCGGCAAGCCGAACGTCGCGACCGAGCACTGCGTTGGCTGCCATGCCTGCGAAAAGATCTGCGCGCACAACGCTATCTCGTTCGACGACACCCGCGAGCGCGAGCTTGCCAACGGCAACACCCGCACGGTGCACGTCGCCGCTATCGACCACAATCGCTGCGTGGGCTGCGGGCGCTGCATTGCGGCATGCAACCAGGACTGCATCAAGCCCGGCTATGACGCCGCGGCCGACGTGCTCAACTGCAAGATCGCCGAGTACACCAAGGCCGTTGTCGACGGGCGCCCGAGCTTCCATATCTCGCTTGCCATGGATATCAGCCCCAACTGCGATTGCCATCCCGAAAACGACACGCCTATCGTCAACGATATCGGTATGTTTGCGAGCTTCGACCCGGTCGCCATCGACCAGGCCTGCGCCGATGCCGTCATGGCATCCGAGCCGCTGCCCAACACCGAGCTCACCGATAGCGCGGCCAAGATGGAGCATAACCACGAGCATCTGGAGGGCGAGCAGGCGCGTGACCCCTTCTGCATCACACATCCTGACACCGACTGGCGCGCGTGCATCGCGCATGCCGAGAAGATCGGCTTGGGCACGAGCAAGTACGAGCTCATCGAGGTTAAATAGCGTCGTCCTATTGGACAAAGAACGCGATTTTGTTGCGTAACTCAATTAAAAACCGCCTGTGAGCACGGTGCTCGCAGGCGGTTTTTCGGAAGTATGCGGCAAATTCTGAGACTGCCGAGCACACGACGTTTTTTGGCAACAAAACCCCTGATAAATTGTTGGTAAAACTGCGGTCCGGTTGGCAGTTCCGGATTTTGCCGCATACTTCCGAAAATAGGGGGTTAGATAAATCCCCAGACGCCGCTTTTTCCCTAAAAATTCCTATCGAGGAAGTCGTCGACCGTATTCCAGTAGAGCTCGGGGTCAACTTGCGCACTCTTGGCGTGGGTGGCGCCATGGATAGTGAGCTTTTGCTTGACCTTGCTGGCGCACGCCTCGTAGTTTTGGTCGAGCATGCTGTACGGCACAAAGGTGTCTTGGTCGCCGTGGATAAACAGCATGGGAACCGTCGCGTGTTTGAGTTGCTCCACACTGCTCGCCTTATGAAAGTCGTAGCCCGCGCGCACGTTGCACACCAAGTTTGCTACATCGAGCAAGGGAAAGCTGGGCAGGCCGAACACGTCCTTGAGCTGCAGGGAAAACTCGTCCCAAACACTCGTATAACCGCAGTCCTCGATAATGCATTTCACGTTTGCGGGCAGAGATTCCCCCGCGACGTTCATGGCGGTTGCCGCACCCATCGACTCGCCAAAGACCAGGATGCGCGCCTCGGGGTCAGCCTGAACGATTTGCTCGATCCATGCGACGATGTCGAGGCGCTCGGGCCAGCCCATGCCGATATAGTCGCCGCCGGAGCGCTCGTGGGCGCGGGCGGCGGGTGCGAGTACGTTCATGCCGCGGTCGTGGAATCGCTTGACGTATCGGGCCATACCGATAGGCTCGTTGGTATATCCATGCAGGCAGACGGCGTAGTCGTGTGTGCTCTCCGACGCAGCAAAATACCAGGCGGCGAGCTCAGTCCCGTCGTCCGCGGTGAGGCTGCTGCTCTCGCGGTTCTCTTTAAACCACGCCCGTGCCTCGCCCTCCTCGGCATCCATCTGCTCGCCCTTTTCGGCGTCCTTGCCGTCCTGCATCATCTTCATGGTGTATGGCGCGCGGGGATTCAGCGCGAAGTCAAACAGAAAGTTGCCGGCAAACCCCAGCAGCGCGACAACGAGCACCAGCGCAACGACGCCGGCTATCTTGAGCTTTCGATGGGAACGTGCGTTTTGAGACATAAGAAGCTTTCCTATAAGATGTTAATACATCAACATTTAATGCAAGCGCATTATGGACGTTCGCCGTTGATGCGTCAACAGGCAAAGAATGGGTAAACAAAGGGTCACGTATGGTGCAAATTTCGCACGTACCTAGACGCTTTGATATAGTGTTGAGAACTCTTTACGTTGGAGGATGTAACCGGCATGTCCGATTCGAGCGACAGTTCTAAGCCGCGGCCCAAGACCGCGGCCGTTCCACACTACACGGTGGGCGAGGAGATCATGAACTCCGTCACCCATGGTGTCGGCTGCCTGCTGGGTATCGCGGGCCTGGTGCTCCTGATCGTATTCGCTGCCCTGCGCGGCGGAGGCCCGGCCCACATGGCCGCGGCGATTGTCTATGGTGTCAGCATTATCCTCGAATACCTAGCCTCCACGCTCTACCACGCGATTCAGCCCGCGGGCGCCAAGCGCGTGTTCCGCATCATCGACCACAGCTGCATCTACCTGCTCATAGCCGGCAGCTATACCCCGTTTTGCCTCATCACGCTCGCAAACGACGGCGGCCCTGCGCTGTTCTTTGCCGTATGGGCCATCGCCATTATCGGCATCGCCCTCGAGTGCTTTATGCGCGAGCGTCAACCGCACTGGGTAAGTGGCCTGGTCTACCTGCTGATGGGTTGGCTCGTCGTCTTTAAGCTGCCCGAGCTCGTGGCGCTGCTCAACCCCGTGGCACTTGCCCTGCTCGCCGTCGGCGGCGTGTGCTACACCGCGGGCGTGCCGTTCTATATCGCCAAAAACGTGCGCTATCTGCACAGCGTGTTTCACCTGTGGGTACTCGCCGGCAGCATCTTCCAGTTCATGGCGGTGATCCTCTTCGTAATCTAGCGACCACGCCAGCGCCCGTGCCCCCGCTCGGTCGCCAGTGCAATTGCCGTATCCGCCACCAACGTTTTACCCTAACGTCCCGAATCTTGGAGGTTCGAGAAACTCCCGATGGACATAACCATCTCCCTTATCACCACCCTCGTTTTGACCCTCATCAACGGCTACTTCTCCATGTCCGAGATGGCGCTCACCACGGCAAAGCGCGCCGTGTTGGAGCACGAGGCCGAGGAAGGCGACAAGCGCGCCGAGCGTGCCATTAAGCTGGCTGCCGACTCCGACCAGCTGCTCGCCACCATCCAGGTTGCCATTACGCTCGTGGGCTTCGCCTCGTCCGCCGTCGCCTCGACGAGTCTGTCCGACCCGCTCGCCACGTGGCTCATGAGCTTTGGCATCGCGCCGCTCTCCGCCATCGCGCGCGGCCTGGCGCCGGTCATCATCACCGTCGCGGTCGCCTTCGTGTCCATCGTGATCGGCGAGCTCGTCCCCAAGCGCATCGGCCTGGCCAATGCCGAGGGCGTGTCCAAGCAGGTCGTGGGACCGTTGTCGTTTTTCCAAAAGATCGCCCGTCCGCTCGTGTGGCTGACCGGCGCCTGCTCCGATGGCCTGGCCCGCATCCTGCGCATCAAGAGCGCCGACGACCGTCAAAACGTCTCGGAAGAAGAGATCAAGTACATGGTCTCGGAGCAGGACGACCTGCTCGACGAGGAAAAGCGCATGATCCACGAGATCTTCGACCTAGGCGACACCGTTGCCCGCGAGGTCATGGTGCCGCGCGTGGACACCACCATGTGCGAGGACGACGAGACGGTCGCCGACGTGTTGTCCACCATGCGCCAGACCGGCTTCAGCCGCATCCCCGTCTATCACGAGGATCCCGACAACGTCGCCGGCATTGCGCACATCAAGGACCTGATCCAACCCGCGCTCGACGGCAAGGGTGACCAGCCCATCGCCGGCTTTTTGCGCGACGCCACCTTTGTGCCCGACACCAAGGACATCCTGCCGCTACTGTCCGAGATGCAGACCTCGCACGACCAGATCGTGGTGGTCGTGGACGAGTACGGCGGCACGGCCGGCATTATCACCATCGAGGATATCGTCGAGGAGATCGTCGGCGAGATCGAGGACGAGTTCGACCCCGACAACAAGTATCTCACGCGCCTTTCGCGCCGCGAGTGGCTCGTTGATGGGCGTTTTTCGTGCGATGACGCGATTGAGCTTGGTTGGCCGCTCGAGGAAAGCGATGATTATGAGACCATCGCCGGCTGGATTTTGGAGCTTTGCGACTCGGTGCCCGACATCGGAGAGGTGTTTGAGGTCGCGGGGTACAAGTTTAAAGTTCAGTCGATGCGTGGCCAGCGCATCTCGCTCATTCGCGTGATCGCTCCGGCCGAAACCGATAAGAAGGATTCCGAGTCTTCGGCAGAGAAGCCGGCGGCGTCGGGTGCGGGCTCTGTGGATCCGCACGATGGCGACGAGTAGGGCAAGGAAGAGTAGGGGAGAGTTATGGCAGGCCTGTTCAACATCCTTAAGGTCACCGTCAGCGAGGACAAGATCTGCGCGCATGTGCTGGTGAACCCCGGCATGCCGCTCATGACCTCGGAGGATATCGAGGCCACGGCGCGCGTGTATTACCTGGTGCCGGCGATTGCCAAGCACCTGTGCCTGGGTGATTCCGGTCGCGAGTTCCAGGACTGCATGGGCCAGACCGAGCTCTGCCACCTGCTGGAGCACGTGACGGTTGAGCTCATGAACGAGACCGGTCTTGCCGGTAGCATCTCGTGCGGCCGCACGCGCGTAAGCGAGCACGACGAGCGCGTCTTTGAGGTTGAGCTTTCGTGCCCCGATGACGCACTGGCCATTGGTGCGCTGTCGTCGGCCACCTTTATGATGGACTGGGCGTACCTGCACGCCGACCAGCCTGCCCCCGACGTGGAAGGCACGGCCGCGGGTCTGCGCAACCTGGTGCTGGGCATGCGCGCCGAGGCCGAGGGCAAGGATCCTCACGAGGCCGTCGCTGCTGCGAACGGCGAAGATGCTGCCGAGGACGAGGGCGCTGACGAGGGCGATGTGCCGGTCGACGCCGAGCCCGTTGCCGATGCGACCGCCGAGCCCGTTCCCACCGAGCCCCAGGGCGTCCCCAACTTTGACGACGAGCCCCAGGTGGCGATTGATACCGAGGGCGCGGTTGCCGAGAACCACGAGGCCTCCGCTGCCGTCTTTGGCGGTGCGGCGACGGTTCCGGCAGGACCTGCGCATGAGGGCGGCCTGCCACTCGTGGACGGCGCCGGCGAGGACCCGGGTGCCACGGTGGCCATGCCGGCTATGCCTCAGGAGTAGGCCTACGCGTTTATCACCATCACGTACCTGCGCCTTTGCCGTACGCAGATGAGCGGAGCGGCAAGTGATGCGCTGCGGGTATAATGGACAGCATTCAAACGGTGGGCACCGACGTGCCCGCAGGAGAGGAATGATCATGGGTAAGACTTTCAGCTTTGTCTCCGGCGCACTTTTTGGTGCCGCTGCCGGCGCTATTATCGGTGTTGCTCTGGCCCCGCGCTCGGGCGCCGAGACCCGCGCCATGGCTGCCGATATCGCCAACGACGCCTGGGACAATATGCGCGACACCTACGAGCACAGCGCCGAGGAGGCCCGTGCTGCGGTGAATGACTTTGGCCCGATGGTCGACGCCAAGACCGACGACCTGCGCGCCAAGGTCGACCTGGCCCGCGAGCGCATGGACCAGCTGCGCGAGCAGCTCAACGACGCCATTTCGGGTGGCAACGTGACGCCTGCCGCCGACGTCATGGTCGAGAACGCCGTCGAGGCTGATGCCGAGGCTGCGGAGCCCTCGACCGAGGCATAATGCGCGCCGGGGATTTTGTCGGCGCCAAGATCTATCGCAAGCCTGCCGAGGACAAGCGCACCAAAAAGGACGGCACGCCGCGCAGCCCTAAAAAGCTCGGAAAGATTCACTTTCCGGTCTTTACCCCGGGCGGTACGCGCGTGGTCGGCTTTATGGTCCGCCAGTCCGATATCGCGGGCATGATCGAGCGTCCCGACCGATTCGTAGCGCTCGACGCCATTGGTGTCTACGAGGGCGCCATCGCGGTTGACGACGTCAAGGGCACCTACGATACCGCTGCGGCCAAGCGCCTCGACATCAACCTGGACGATTGCATCATCTGGGTCGGTATGGACGTGCGCACGGAATCGGGCGACGTCGTGGGCTATTGCTCGGACGTTGAGTTCAAGCCGCGCTCGGGCATCGTGCAGGCATTCTATGTGACCGCCGGCGCTGCTTCGAGTGTTTTGGTTGGTGACACGCAGGTGCCGCCGACGATGCTGCGCGGCTACGAGAACGGCGCGATGGTCGTCTCGGACGAGGTCAAGTCGCTCGGGTATTCGGGCGGTGCGGCTGCCAAGGCCGCCGAGGCCAGCGTCGTGGTGGGCGACAAGGTCAAAAAGGGCGCCAAGGTGCTCGATGACAAGGGATCGGTCGCCGTGGACAAGGGCAGCCGCGCACTGGGCAAGCAGCTCGGCAAGACGCGCGGTATGTTCAAGGCCTTTAAGGACGAATACCAAAAGGCGAGCGGAGGCTCGTCAAAAGCTACAAAATAGCGACGTACCAAATGATGGGAGGCAAGCCGGAGACCTGTTGCTCCGGCTTGCTGTGTTTATGGGGGAGGGCACATGCGCCAAAACGGATCCAACTTAAACGGGCGTTCGGGTGCGCGTCCGACGGCGCGCCGCGACCTGGGGCAGCTGCCCAGCGGTCAGCGCCGCCGTCACCGTAAGCCCGGCGCGATGTATCTCAACCATAGCCGCGGCTTTAGCGATCGCAGCGCGCGCATCGGCAACAGCCGCACACCCCGTCGTTCGTCTCGCCTGCCCTACGCGCTCATCGCCGTGGGTTGCGCGCTCGTGCTGTTTATCGCTGCCGTCGTGGGCTACGTCAACCGCAGTGTGGACGTGGAGCTCAACGGCCAGAAGACAGCGGTGCGTGTGGGCTCTACGCTGCAGAATCTCATCGACGACCAGGAGTTGACTGACACCTACGACGCAGGCGACCTGCTGGCCGTCGATGACAGCGTGCTCAAGCGCCATGGGGGCGAAAAGCTGTCGGTGAAGGTCGACGGCAAGCGCATGAAGCAGGGCAAATGGGATAGCCGCGAACTTGAGGGCGGCGAGAAGGTGACGGTCAAGGATGGCCGTAACACCTACGAGAAGCACGAGGTTCAGGCTACGGTTATCGAGCCCAAGCTCAAGGTCGAGGGTACGGGCGCTATCGAGTATGTGCAGACGTGGGGTGTCCAGGGCCGCTCCGAGGTGTGGGTCGGCGAGCAATCGGGCAAGACACAGGACCGCGGCGAGGTCGTGCCCGCCACCGATTGCGTCGTTGCGTGCGCCAGCGTGGCGCCCAAGGGCAACAAAAAGTACGTGGCGCTGACGTTTGACGAGGGTCCGAGCAGCGCTACCAAGCAGATCTTGCAGGTACTCAAGGAAAAGGGCGTCACCGCGACGTTCTTCCTGTCGGGCGATGCGGCCGAGGCATCGCCTGCCACGGCCAAGGCGATTGTCGATGCCGGGTGCGAGATCGGATCCAACAGCTACAGCGACGATTCGCTCAAGGGTCAGGACCGTGAGGCGGTACGCGAACAGATCACGAAAGGCACCGATGCGATTAAGTCGGCGACCGGCGTGAAGACGATGCTGCTGCGTGCTCCCTACGCTGCCTTTGACGAGCAAAACTGGATTGATGCGATGGACCTGGTCTCCGCCGTGGTCTCGTGGAATATTGACTCGGGCGACTGGCTGCTCAACGGTGCCGACGAGCAGGTCTCGACGGTGCTCGATTCGGTGACGCCGGGCAATATCGTGCTGCTCACCGATAGAGACGAATGCGCCGAGCAGACGCTCGAGGCGCTGCCGCAGATTATCGATGGCCTTGTCGCCGACGGCTACAAGATCGTGACGCTCAGCGACCTGGTTAAGACGGACACGGCATTGAGAAAAAAGCTCACCTCGCTCACCAAGGTTTCCATGCCCAAGGATGCCGTGTTCCCCCAACTTGCCGAGGACGATGACACCACAGAGTAGCCATTGGGTAGTCGTTTAAGAACGTCCCCAATGGCTATGTCACGGATACGTCAGCGTTTGGTATGCCTGCAATGTGCAGCGCATAAATTCGATGCCGCAAGGCGATGCTGATGCTATAGTTACTGCGGTTAATGAGGGTCAAGAGAAAGGTTACAGGTGAAATCCAAACCTCGACCATACAGTCGATGACCCCATGCAGGTGCTTTTTGCGCATGCACGGGGTGTAAGCGTCGAGCGGCGTGCCGCCCGCGCATGCGTATACATATCCAGAAGCCCCCGGACGCCGCACGCGCGGCCGCGTCCGGAGGAATAATGATGGGGAGCACCATTGAATTATCTGAGTGAGATGCTCAAATTGCCGGTCTTGGACGTCGACGGCGAAAAGCTCGGCGTGGTCAACGATTTTGGCATTGCTACCGGCGAAGTTTTTCCGCACGTGACGTCGCTCGCGTTCCGCGGTCCCGGCAAGACGCCGTTTATGATCAGCTGGCGCAAATGGGTCGACCGCATCGACGAGACAGGCGTGTATCTCAACACGTCTGCCACCAATATTCGCTTCTCGTACCTGCAGCCGACCGAGCTCCTGCTGGCGCGCGATGTTCTCAATAAGCAGATCGTCGACACGCAGGGCATGAAGGTCGTGCGCGTCAACGACATCAAGTTTTCCATGTCGGGCGAAAATCAGCTGCGCCTGCTGGGCGCCGAGGTCGGTGCCCGCGGTCTGCTACGCGCCATCAGCCCCGCGCTCGAGCATATCGTCGAAGGCTTTATGAAGCACCTGGGCAAGCCGCTCAGTGAGGACATCATCGCTTGGTCCTACATGGACCTGCTCGACCGCTCGACCAAGAACATTCAACTCTCGGTGTCGCACAAGACGCTCGGCGAGCTGCACCCTGCCGACATCGCCGACATTATCGAGCAGCTCGACCCGCGCCTACGTGCGCAGGTGTTTGCGCAGCTCGATACTGCCCAGGCCGCCGAGGCCATCTCGGAGTTCGATGACGACGAGCTCATGACCGAGATGCTCGAGGGCCTGTCCGACACGGACGCATCGTCGATGCTGGCCATGATGGACCCGGATGACGCTGCCGACCTGATCGACGAGCTCGATTACGAGAAGGCCGAGAAGCTCCTGCGCCTGATGGGCGTCAAGGAGGAGAAGGCGATTCGTAATCTGCTGGGGTATGAGGACAACACCGCCGGCCGCATCATGACCTCGGAGTTTGTCTCCCTGCCCGCCACGGCAACGGTCGGTGACGCCATCGAGGCGATTCGCGAGCTCGACGAGGACTTCGAGAGCGTCTACTACGTCTATACCGAGGATCCGAGCGGCATGCTGACCGGCGTGCTTTCGCTGCGCACGCTGATCGTAGCCGACCGCGACGCTACGCTGGGTCAGCTGGCCTATCGCGACCTGGTCTATGTGTCGCCCGACGAGGACCAGGAAGACGTGACGGATGAGATGACCAAGTATGACCTGGTAGCTATCCCCGTCTGTGACGAGAACCGCCACATCCTGGGTATCGTGACCTTCGACGACGCCATGGACGTTATAGCCGAGGAGCATCAGGAGGACCTGCAGATCGCCGGTGTCGGCTCGGGCGATAGCGCATCGGACGACTCGACGAACGTGCTCAGCTGGTTCGTACATCGCCAGTACTGGGTTGTTGTATGGGGCGTCGCGTCGTGCATCATGGCGACCGTGCTGGGAACGGCGCTCGGCTCCGCGCATCTGGTGGTGTTCCCCATGTGCGCCATGCCGCTCGTGCTGCTGGCGGCCTCGCGCATGGTGTCGTTCGTCAAGAACTACTTCCTGGAGTATGACGGTCACGACGACGAACCCAAGCCGTATCTGGGGTTCTTCTTCCAGAGCACGGGTATGGGCCTGATTCTGTCACTCGTGACCTACCTGTGCGCCCAGCTGGTGCGCACCGCTGCGTTCCCCGATGCGTCCATGTTTGAGGAGCAACTCTTTACCGGGTGCTTTAACATCGCGGCCATCGTCTGTCTGATTGGCAACATGAGCGCCGTGATTTACCTGATGGTGCTGTTCTGGCGTGACGAGCACGACCTCAATACGTCGGGCACCGCCATGAACGTTATTGCCGTCATGATCTCGTGCGTAGCGTACTGTGCCGCTGCGGTGCTGCTCACCATGTCGGTCATGGGTTAGGTGGTCGCGTGCAAAATACCAAGCAAAAGTCGGGCACCAAGCAAAAGTTGACCATCGCGGCCATCTTTGGCGCTATGGGTCCCGGTCTGCTGGCGGCGCTTTCGGGCAATGACGCCGGCGGCATTGCAACGTATTCCAGCGCGGGCGCCAGCTATGGCTACAAGATGCTGTGGATGCTTCCCGTCATGACCGTGCTGCTCATCGTGACGCAGGAGACCGCGGCGCGCTGCGGCTGCGTCACGGGCAAGGGCCTGGCATCGCTCATTCGCGAGCGCTTTGGCGTGCGCAAGAGCGTGTTGGCCATGGCGGCGCTGTTGATCGCCAACACGGCTGTGACCATTTCGGAATTTGCGGGCATCGCGAGTGGTCTTGCCCTGTTTGGCGTTCCGGCGAGCATCTCGGTGCCGCTCGTGGCGCTGCTGGTGTGGATGCTTACCATGTCGGGTAGTTTCCAGCGCATCGAGAAGATTCTGCTGCTGGTGAGCTGCGTGTTCGTGACCTATATCGTCGCCGCGTTTATGGCTGGCCCCAACTGGGGTGAGGTCGCGGTCGACCTGGTCGTGCCCAACATTCAAAATGACCCCAGCTACGTGTCGCTCGTGGTCGCAACGATCGGTACCACTATCGCGCCGTGGATGATTTTCTTGGCGCAGAACAACGTGGTCGATAAGAACGCGGGCGAGGACGATATCGTGCTGCAGCGTATTGATACCGTGAGCGGCTCGATCGCCGCTGATATCATTGCGGGCTTCATTATCATCACGACCGGTACGGTGCTGTTCCCGGCGGGTATTCAGATTAGCGATGCTGCCGATGCTGCCCGCGCGCTGGAGCCTATTGCGGGTCAGTGGTCCACGGTACTGTTTGCCTCGGGCCTGGTCGCGGCGAGCTTCTTGGCTGCCTGCGTGCTGCCGGGCGTTACGTCGAGCGCTATCTGCGAGGCATTTGGCTGGGAGCGCGGTGCCGACCGCAGCTGGGACGAGGCCCCGGTCTATCGCGGCATCATTACGGCCATCATCGGTATCTCTGCCGTGCTGGTGCTTATGCCCGGCGTCGATCTGTTCCAGATTATGATGACCTCGCAGGTCATCAATGGCGTGCTGCTGCCCGTGGTTCTGGTGTTCCAGGTGGTTATTGCCGCTGACCGTCACATTATGGGCACTAACCGCAACGGCCGCGTGTGGAATGTGCTCACTTGGGCGACTATCGGTGTGATTACGGTGCTGACGGTCGTCATGTTTGTGCTGCAAGCGATGGGCTACGGCGCTTAGCGCCTCTTTTGGACTCCAAACAGGCCGCCGCCATGGGCTGCGGCCTGTTTTTTGCCCGCGACCTCTTGGGGCCGACTCTAAAAGAGTGATTTTGGGTTGTTTGCTGCGGGTTACTTGTCGGTGCCCAGCTTGTGCGGCTTGAGAGCGAGCGCATTGACGAGCGCGTCGGTGGCAGACTTGACGGCTGCCGGCTGCGGATCGTTGACGTGATCTTCGGGGTGCACGGGCAGGTCCTTCTTGACGGCATCGTGGATCAAGTTGAGGTACTCAGTCACGCCAGCGGTCGATAGGTGCGTGCCATCGCCATCGAACAGGTCGTTGCGGTTGGCGCTGTATCCGTACCAGTCGATAACGCGCACGTTCTTGTAGCGCGTAGCGGCGTTGGCGATGGCCTGGTTGGTAGAGCCAACCCACGGCTGCGGGCTGCGTGTGTTCACAAACACCACAATACGCTTATCTCCTGCATCGGCCATGATGGCGTCGATCTGATCGTCGGTTACCAAGCCGTTGGTGCCCAGCGCAAAGACCACGATCTTGCCGGCAAGGTTCTGTTGGAGATAGCCCTCAAATGTCGCGCGGCCCGCATCAAACTGGCGGCCCTTTTCGGCATCGATATGGCTGTGCGGGAACACGCCGTCAAAGGAATCAACGGCGCGCAGCGACACGGAGTCACCGATCATAAGCAAATCGTAGGAGCCATCGGGGAAGCCGTCGTTGTCCTTGTCGGTGTCGTCGGCCGCCTGTTGGTCGGCGGGCGCGGTGTTTTTGGCTTCCTTGTTGAGGACTTCGGCGCCCTCACCGCTCAGTGCGGAGGTCTCCGGCACAAAGATCAGGCCGCCCAGTGCAACGACCAACACGACAGCGCAGGTTGCGCAGACAGGGACGTGCGCGCGTGCCCAGTTGGCGGGCGTGGCGGTGCCGTCGCGGAACTCGGATACGGTGCGCTCAAAGGCGCCCTTTCTAAACGGCGTTTCGATAAAGCGATATGAGCATTCGGCCACGGCGACCACCACAAGTACCTGCAAGATGTACTGCCACCACGGTGTATCGTTGATGTTGGCGACCGGGTTCATGAGCAACAGCAGGGGATAGTGCCACAGGTAGATGCTGTACGAGCGCTTGCCAACCCACACGAGCGGCTCGGCGGACAGCGCGCGGGCAACCATTCCCTGGGGCTGCACGCAGGCCGCGATGACCATGAGCGTGAGGACCGAGCACAGCAGCGTGCCGCCGCGATACTGGAACGCGGTGTAGCCGTTGGTGAGCGCGACCATGGCGGCAAGGCCAACCAGACCCACGACGCCCAACACATCGATGGATGTGGGCGAGGACCAAAAGCGCACGAGGGCGCTCGGCTGTGCCGGGGCGGTCTCGGCTGATTCGTCGGCCTTCTCGCTAGGTTTGCCCTCGGCGTTCTTGTCGTGCTTGGCGGCGCCAGCCAGGCGATTGAGCCCCAAACGATGAGCGAGACGCACTGGCGCCAGGTCGCGATCGGGGATAAAGGCCATCCAGGCACCCAGCAGTAGCGAGAACACGCGGGTGTCGGTGCCGTAGTACACGCGGCTGGGGTCGGCGGCAGGGTTGTAAAGCACCATCATGGCGAGGGCAGATACCGCGGCAAGGCCCAGAACCAAGCGGCGCGTGTTGGGCTTGCTCACATGCATGGATACCATGGCAAACAGCAGTGGCGGCCAAATCAGGTAGAACTGTTCCTCGATGGCAAGCGACCAAAAGTGCGTGAGCGGCGAGGGGTCGCCCAGAGCATTGAAGTACGAGACGTTTTGGGCAATCTGCCACCAGTTGTTGAAGAACAGCAACGACGGCAGGATGTCGGGGCGCATCTTGGTGAGCATCACGTGGTTAAAGATGGTGCACAGCGCGCAGGTCACGAACACTACCGTTACCACGGCGGGGACCAGGCGACGGATGCGGCGAATCCAGAAGCTCTTGAGGTCGATGCGGCCGGTCTTAGCGACTTCGTTGAGTAGCAGGCGTGTGATCAGATAGCCCGAAAGCACAAAGAAGATCGTGACGCCGAGCAGACCGCCCTGCGCCCACGTGAGGTTGAGGTGATAGAGCACCACCGCGACGACGGCAAGCGTGCGTAGGCCGTCAAGGGCAGGGATGTAGCGGGACTTGGGGCGAGCGGGCGTCTGCTCCGCGGCGGGAGTGTTGGCGCGGCCCGCGTTGTTGGTAGAAGCGCGATGAGGGCTTGCGGTGCGTCGCGGCTCGTTGGTATGGCGTTCGCTCTTCACGCGTTCGTGCGGCGCCGGCTCGTTGCCTGTGCGGCGTCGACCGCGCGAGCCCGATTGCGAGAATTGTTCCATAAAACATCATCCAATGACGAGAATAATCAGCACGTATTTATTGTAGCTGCCTGCTCCTGTGAATGCTTGCTGCTGGCGCAAGCTCAAGCGTGCGTCCACATCAAAGTGAACTAAAGTTATAGGGGGTGCGAGGGCGCACAATCGATGGTCGACGGTGGGCATAAGGCCCGCAGATGAGGAGGTTTCCATGGCAGATCGCGACATCATTGCGGTGTTCGGCAGCATGAACATGGACCTTTCGGTGGCGTGCGAGCGCATGCCGCGTGCGGGCGAGACCGTCGGCGGCAGCGGGTTTATCACCAACGCCGGCGGTAAGGGCGCTAACCAGGCCGTTGCCGCCGCGCGCATGGGTGCGCGCACATGCATGATCGGCGCTGTTGGACGTGATACCTTTGGCGATGCGCTTGTGGCGGGGCTCCAGGATGCCGGCGTGAGTGTTGAGTTCGTGGCGCTTCGCGATGACGTGGAGACCGGCACCGCGACTATCATTCGCTGCGAGGGCGACAACCGCATCATACTGTCAC
>DXMX01000004.1:43295-46015 GCA_019413955.1 Collinsella sp. | reverse complement strand
GCCTGCGCGTTGAGGCGTCTGGTGGCCCATGAGCTCGACGGCGACGCCAGCGAGATTGCCCCGGCTGCCGGAAGCGTCTTTATCGCCCAGGGCGAATGTGACCTTGTGGCGACGGCCGAGGCGCTTGTTTGCGCTCACGAGCTGGGGTTCTATACGGTCTTTAATCCAGCGCCCGCCTGCGAGCTGCCTGCGGAGGTCTGGCCTGCGGTCGACCTGGTCTGCCCCAACGAGACCGAGTGCCAGGTGCTGACGGGCATTCTGGCCACGGATGATGCGAGTTGCGTCGCCGCGCTCAATGCGCTGCTCGACAAGGGCGCCGGGGCTGCGGTCATCACGCTAGGCGGTGCCGGCTCAGTTGCATTTGGCGATGACGGTGAGCTGCTGCGCATGCCGGCACTTTCGTGCGCGGTGGTCGATACGACGGCCGCGGGCGATACGTTTATTGGTGCGCTTGCGGCGGCTCGCCTGGAGGGCCTGCCGCTCTTTGAATGCATGGCCGCCGGCGCCCGTGCCTCGGCGGTGACGGTGTCGCGTTTGGGCGCGCAGCAGTCGATTCCCACGCGTGCCGAAGTTGGGCGCATGTTTGGTTTAGACGATTAGTACAAGACGGAGAAGCGGAGTAAAACAATGGCAACCAAGAAGCTGATCCTTGATCTGGATATGGGTGTGGACGATGCGATGGCGCTTGCCTATGCCATCGCGAGCCCCGAGGTGGAGCTCGTGGGCATCACCACATGCTTTGGCAACGTGCGCGTCGAGCAGTCGGCGCACAACTGCCTGGCGGTGCTCGACCTGTTGGGCCGTCCCGAGGTGCCGGTGTACCTGGGTGCCGACCGTCCTCTGCAAGCGACTGAGCCCTATACGCCGCCGGCGTCCACCGCGCTCATTCACGGCAAGAACGGCATCGGCGGCGCGAGCGTGCCCGCGTCGCCCTACGAGCCGGTGGGGGCGACCTCGGCCGACGGCAACGCTGCGGTCGATTATCTGATCGATGCCGCGCGCACCTATGGTCCCGATCTGGTCTACGTAGCGACTGGCCCGCTCTCCAACCTAGCGCTCGCCCTGGAGCGCGATGCGGCGGCGATGATGTCCATCGGCCGCGCGGTCGTGATGGGCGGCGCCCTTACCGTGCCCGGTAACGTGAGCGCGGGCGCCGAGGCCAACATGGCGAGCGACCCCGAGGCAGCCGACGCGGTGCTGCGCTCGGGCCGTAAGCTCACCATGGTGGGCCTGGACGTGACGCATCGCGTGGTGCTCACGCGCCGCGACATTGCCGGCTGGACGGGTTCGGGAACCATGGCCGGCTGCGCATTTGCGAGCATGGTCGAGCACTACATTGGTTCGTACGAGATGAACGCGTCCTACCTGGGCGGCTGCGCGCTGCACGATCCGCTGGCGGTTGCCGTGGCGATTGATCCCACGCTCGTGGGTGCGCTCGGCTGTAACCTGCGTGTTGACTTGCTGGGTGAGTATCGCGGCCGCACCATCTGCGATGAGCGCCGCGTGGCAGATCCCGACAAGAGCACACTCGTGGCGCTGACCGTCGATACCCCGCGCTTCCTGTCCGAGTTCAAGGCCCGTATGGCCCGTGTCCTTGGCTAAGTTGTCTTTTTGGGACGGGGCTTTTTTGACTGGTATGATTGGTGCGACCATTCGAACCAGCTAAAAGAGCCCCGTCCCAATTTGACTATCGAGAGGATCTGCCATGGAGCGCATCGCGAGCTTTTCCGTTGACCATCTGCTGCTTGAGCCCGGCGTGTACGTGAGCCGCATCGACCGCGATCCGGCGACCGGCGCCGCCGTCACCACCTTTGACCTACGCCTGACCACGCCCAACAAAGAGCCGGTCATGAACACGGCCGAGTGCCACACCATCGAGCACCTGGGCGCGACGTTCCTCCGCAATCATGCCGAGTGGTCGAGCCGCATTGTCTACTTTGGGCCCATGGGCTGCCGTACGGGCTTTTACCTCGTCGTTTTTGGTGAGCTGACGAGTGAAGAGATTCTGCCACTCGTGCGTGAGCTGTTCGAGTTTGTCGCCGGCTTTGAGGGCGATGTCCCCGGTGCCGCTCCCGAGGAGTGCGGTAACTACCTTGACCAGAACCTTCCCATGGCGAACTGGCTCGCGCGCCGTTACCTCAACCGCGACCTGGCCGATATCGACGAGAAGCACCTGCACTATCAGCAGGCGTAAGGGCTTTATCGCCCAAAACGCGCGCATTGGGCGCCTTCGCTTATGCGGGGGCGCCTTTTTGTTGATTGGTCGGGACGAGCGTTCAAAATCGCTCATGTTTGTTCTAGAATGTTCGTATAGTCACATTTACGAACAGGAGTGAACATGCATATCTACTCTGTCAACGATTCCGAATTCAAATCCTATGGCAACGTTTGGGATGACGTTCCGTCTGAGCTCACGTCGCCCGTGCTCGAGGCGCTCTCTGCCACACCCATTCCCGAGGGCAGCAAATACGTAGCAAGTGCGCCGGAGCTCGAGGGCGTCAAGGATGCCGATAAACTGGGCTTTCTCATGTTTGGCGGCCGTCCCTTCCAGCTCGGTTGGTGCAACGGCCACAACACGCGTCTCAACTGCCTGGAGTATCATCGCGCCAGCGAGTTTAACCTGGGCGCCCGCGACTTTATCCTGCTCGTGGCGTATCGTTGGGAGATCGAGGACGGCAAGCTCGACACCGCGTGCGTCAAGGCGTTCCGCGTGCCGGCGG